>JASFGN010000215.1:0-5956 GCA_050123735.1 Desulfobacterales bacterium
ATCCGTTCTGGCGATGGCATCGGCACTGCGCTGTGCATTTTCAAAAAGGGCCATTTCACCGAAAATACTTCCCTTGGTGAAAAAAGAAAGCGTCTTATCCTTCTTTCTGATCTCCACCTGCCCTTTTTCAACGACATACATTGCCGTGCCCGCGTCACCTTCTTTAAAAATCGTGTCGCCTTCCTCAAACGTTTCGATCTTTACATAAAGCGCAAGGGCCTCCAGCATAGCTTCACTGAACGCTGAGAATATCTCCAGGCTTTTCAGTGTTGTCATCATCGTCCTGCTCCTGGGGCAATTGATTTAAACAGATTAATGTTATTGGCTTTTGCAATAGCCGCATCAAAAGTGACTGTTCCCTTTCGCACAAGATCCGCCAGATCCTTATCGAGGCTTTTCATCCCAAACTTCGACCCCATCTCTATGGCACTATAAATCTGATGTGTTTTCCCCTCTCTTATCAAATTGGAGATTGCAGAATTGACGATCATCACCTCCCGGGCTGCAATTCTTCCCTTGCTGTCAGCACGCGGCAACAGCTGCTGGCAAATGACAGCTCTGAGGGAAACGGAAAGCTGGGTTCTGACCTGCTCTTGTTGATAGGGAGGAAAGACATCAATCATTCTGTCGACGGTTTGGGCTGCATCGGTCGTATGAAGTGTAGCAAAAACCAGATGTCCCGTTTCCGCCAATGTCAGCGCCGTGGCGATTGTTTCGAGATCCCGCATTTCTCCTATCAGGATGATATCCGGGTCTTGTCTGAGTGCCCTCTTGAGGGAATCCCCAAAACTATTTGAATGGCTGCCAATTTCTCTTTGTGTGACAACACATTTCAGTTTGGGATAAACATATTCTATGGGGTCTTCAATGGTTAATATGTGCTCTTTTCGGTCTCGGTTGATAATATTGATCATACTTGCTAGCGTTGTCGATTTACCGCTTCCTGTAGGTCCTGTTACGAGGATCATTCCACGGGGGGTTTTGGTCAGACGAATTAAAGTGTCGTCAAGCCCGATATCTTCGGCATCAGGTATATCTGCCGGGATCACACGCAAAACAGCACCGATGCCGTCTTTTTGCTCCAGGACATTCAGTCTGAAACGGCCGATACCCTCTTCGGACAGGGATGTATCGAGCTCGCTTTCGCGCTTGAATTTTTCGATCATTTTTTCCGACAGGATGCCAAAAATTATTTTTTGAGTGTCTTCTTTGGTCAACGCAGGCACGTCCAAGCCCTGCATTTCACCATTTATTCTCAGAAAAGGCGGCCTTCCAGGTACAATGTGAATATCGGATGCGCCGTATTTCACCGCTGCTTGCAGCAGCTCAAGTATATCCATGATTGTCTCCATACCTCATTTAAGTCATGGCCCACCGAAACTGGCACGATTGTAAAATAACTTCATCGTATTTTGATCGACCGGCCTGGCACTTACCAGGTCCCCCTGCTGATGGATTATATACCCGAAAAGATGCGCACCGTCGGGGCTCCTGATCTCTCGAACCGGGGTCATCGCGTAATTGGCCCACACAGGGGTGATGTTTCCTTTAGCCGTTGTATTGGCCTTGACGATCCCCTCCCAGGCTGCCTGATCGTTTACCGTGTCCCAATTGCTGCCCACCTCAATTTTGCGATCATCATTTTTCGGGTCAAAAATAGCCGCGGTCGACCTGAGCCAGATGGTGTAATCTGACCAGTTGTCGAACAGTTGCTGCTGGGTAACCTTTGATTCATCGGCCGGCAGGGTTTTAATTCGTGCATAATCTCCCGAGCAACCAATGATAATAAAAACCATGATGACCGCACCAAAAACGAATCTTACGGAATTCATCAATTTCTCCCATCATAAATAAGACCCCGGCTTCTCTTAAATGAGCGGGTGCTGTTCGTTAATAACGGCATCCATCCTCCGCGTTTGCGCCTGTCATCCAATGACCGAAAAACTGGAATCGGCTATGATTTCGCGGTTGCGACTGAAAAAGCCCACGTTGAGGTTGCGCCGCATGTATTTCATATAAAATTGCAAAGGATCGGTATCGTGGTCGTGCCCTTTCTCGCAGGCATCGATCATTTCGGCCATCATGACTCCTACAACCGGCGCATTTTTGTACTGATTGCCGCTGGTGCCGATAGCCAGATAAAATCCGGGCAGGTCCGACTTGTCGTAAATTGGAATCCAGTCATCGCTGCAGTCATAAAGCTCAACCACGCCCTTGTACTGGTTGGGAACGGTAAGATCTGTGAACCGCATGCCTTCACGCATGACCATACATTTATACTGATCGGTAAAATTGGGGTCGTAATCATCCGGATCGTCCACCCACAGCCGTGGATCACATTCCGGATCTTCACTGCCGATCAGAAAATGATTCCCCACCTCCGGACGCGAGTAGCAACCGATGTCCCCATCCGATGTGATGACACCATCCCGCTCCCAGTTAATGCCTTCGGGTGCAGGCACGTGGGCCACTTCCTGCTTCATCGGCCGCGTTTTGATCTTCATCGCATCTTCAACGCCGGCCATTTGATTGATCAAGTAAGAATGCGGCCCGGCGACATTGACGACAACCGGCGCTTCAATTTCGCTGCCACCCTTGAGCTTGACACCGGTCGCATGTCCCCGCTTCTTCAATATGTCCGTAACTTCCGTGTTGTAAAGAAAGTCAGCACCCTTGGCCTTCGCCGCTACCATGACGTTGTGGGTTGACAGCTTTGGATCTGAGATATAACCGGACTCAGGAATCCAGAGGGCCCCGGGGATCTTTTCTGCGGTGGGTTCACCGAACCGGGGGTCATCTATCCATTTTTGGGGAAAGTAGCTGGCCAGATTCACATTGGGCAAATAGCGCTCGATCTCCCCGGGCTGCAGGTCTAAATACCCCACGCCGAATTCGTCCAGGGCTGCTTTCACCCGGCTGAGGTTATTGTTGATCGGGGTTTTGAACACCAGCGCTCCGGTATTGCGATAAAAGGCCATGCCATCGGGATCTCTGACCTCGAGGTATTTGGGCCAGTCCAGCCAGTAAAAATAGCCTTCTCTTGCCAGAGCCACCCCTTCGGTTGTGGAATAATGGAAACGGATAACCGCGCAGGACCCACTCGTGGAGCCCATACCGGCATCGGCGAGCTTGTCGACATTCAGCGTTTTGTAACCCCGTTTGGTCAGCTCAAAGGCGATACAGCATCCGATTACCCCCGAACCGATAACGATGGCATCGTATTTGTTTTTCATTAAACGTCTCCTTTGCAAATAATTACTTTGGACAGTTAATTTTATCTGAGTATCAGAGATAGGATTGCCTTTCAAGAGTGCGCCAATCTATTAGCCTTGATCCTGGTCGGCATGCGGAGCATCCCACCAACCGATAACGGATCCGTATCGTGGCCATCGCAGCCCTTCTTGTTGCTCAATTTCCCGGATCCAATCGCCCAGAGCCGAAGCGTGATGGATCACAAGGGGAGTGCTGTGCGGCGGCAGAATATCGTTTTGCAGGCCGTATAAGGAGATGGTTTTTTGATTCTCAGAAGCGGTCTCTTCGGTGTCCCAGGCAGTGGGGTGGATGAATCCGTGATGGGCCCCTTCCCTGCTTGAATATCCGAACGTGTCTCCGAATTCCGCCTTGAGATCCCGCATCAGCCGGACGGCCTGCAGGTTCTCGGCAACACTCAAGCCCTTGTTCAGATTCCGCAGGATGCGGTCATCAAATGACTCAAATCCAACTGAACCGAGCAATACAAAAATGCCGTGCCGCGCGGCTACGGCCAAAAAAGATTTTAAATGTTCAATCCCGGTAATAAGACCATCGGCTCTCAAGGTGAGGTTGATCTGAGACAGTTCGATGTCGCCTGAATGAACCGCTTCGAGTAAATCCAGCAGGATCGGCAGTGGATATTCATTGATGAGCTCAAAGGGGATCTTTCTGCCATCCCGGATTTCCGGCAAACAGCGGATTTGCCGGATCACCGTTTCTCTGTCCAGAGTGCCGTGAAATCCTTTGTCCACCGCCACATCACAAAACGAGCAGCCGCGCAGCGGAAGGTTGATTGATTTTGCCTGCCCGGCGCTGATTGTAGCCGGATAATCGATGCGAGCTTCTTTGGTGCGGGCTGCATGCGGGCAGCCGATGTGCTGCAAAACCTGGCCCGTTCTGATTTTTAAGGGTGTCAGTCCGTTTTTTGCAGGGAGGTAGATATTATCCCAGCGAACCGTCCCCAGATATTTGGGGTCCCAGGCTTTCGGGGCGTTTTGACTGACGGCGCCATCTTCTTTTGCCAGCAATAATCCAGGAATGGAAGACACGTCACTTGTGTCCGGACTGTTGAGCAGTGGGATGATCTGCTCTGCCGGCCCCTGCAGCGCATAGCTGAAGGCCTTCCACAAGCCTTTAAAGCGATGGGGATGTTCCTGCCAGTCCTTTTCTCCGATAAAATCAACGCTTGCCTGCGGGCCTGCCAAAATTGTAACAGCGCCTTCGGCTCTAAGTCCGGCTGCCAGAGAAAAGAGATCTTCGCGGCCGCTCAAAGCAGAAAAGCCGATGATCGGTCGCTGGGCGCCAAAATAATCCGCCAGTACCTTTTTGAGTACAGCATGGTCATCTTCACGGCTGACAGCAATCACAATACACTCACAGCCGCTGCCATCTTCAATGATAGCAGCCGCCATTTGCGGACCCAGGAGACCGTGTGTCTCACCTTTGAAATAGCTGGTAATGATCGCCATTTTCTTGGGTGCACTATTTGCGGAGCGTAGCGCAGTCATGATTATTTGGCGGAAAAAAATAGAGGCCTCCGAACGAACCTGAAGCCTCTATTCATTAGAATTGAAACCGTCAATTAAGCTGTCCAACTTATTCTTGCAGAGTGGCAGCCTGTTTGCTGGCGGTGGATACACGCTCTGCTGCCAGGCGCCGGATGGCAATGCTCACCTTGTCAGCTTCGATAAAGTCAACGGCTTTTTCTTCGCAGAACCTTACACACTGAGGATCGCCATCACAGAGGTCGCACTTGAAGACCTTTCTGTCGGTCGGATTAAATGTCATGGCTCCGAAAGGGCATGCGCTCACACACGAGCGGCACCCGATGCAGACATCATAATCAACGACGACTTTTGCCAATTCATCCTTGCGAGAGATCGCCTTTACGGGGCATACGTTCATACAGGGCGCATCCTGGCATTGCTGGCAGGACATCGGGATATACAGACCTTCAGCCTCCCATTTAACCACCCGGATTCGGCTGCGGGCAGGGTTCGATATCCCATCATGCGAAACAGAACACACAAGCTCACACAGCTGACAGCCCGTGCACTTCTGGTGATCGATGTATAGTACTTTGGGCATTTCTATCCTCCATGATGCCTAATTGATCATAGAATGTTCAATATGGCTTGTTGTTATTTGTTATTAGAAAATTGATTTATACCTCTTAAACGAATAAACAATAACGAATAACCCCCTAAAGGAGATGTGACGGCTCATTTTCCAGGCCGAGCTTTTTTAGAGTTTCTTTTTTGGGAGCACCCTCTTTGTCGAGGCCCTGATGTTTGTACAACTCATCGACCATCTTGACGAATTTTTTCTTGTCGATGGTCATGCCGATCACATCAATGGCGCCGCGCCTGCAGGGCTCGTCAAAATAGCGATGGTTCAACATATCGCCTTTTTCAAGGTCGTTGCGGGTCAACCCTTCCCTCAGGTTGAACATCCTCTCGATCATGTTGCATCGATGGGCAACCTCCCAGATTTCTTCGGGCGTCATTTCGAGTCCGGTATTGTAGTAAAGCACTTTTGACCAGTCTTCGAAATTGGGCAGTGTCGGTCCCAAAAAGGTTGTATGATATTTACAGATTCCCAGGCAATCGACGCCCATAAAACAGTTTTCCTGCCAGAACACCTGCCAGGGTTTGCCGACATATTCGGTATGCTCGGAGCTCAGCGGTCCGTCATAGGATACCGG
>JASFGN010000216.1:0-5944 GCA_050123735.1 Desulfobacterales bacterium
CCATCCTTTTATTCGCAACGTATTTACGACAAGCGGTATAAAAAAGCGGCCGTCAGGGGTCTGTTTGCCGTGCTGATGATAATGGCCGGCTTTTCGATGGGGCTGGGCGCGCAGGGCTATTCAGCGGAAAGGTCACTCAAAGTGGCCCTTTTGCCCATCTTAGACACCTTCCCCTTTTACGTGGCTGAAGCGCAGGGCTATTTTGATCGTTACGGTGTTGCGGTTACAGCCGTGCCGGTGGGCAGCGGACTGGAAAGAGATCAGCTCATGCAGTCCGGTGCCATTGACGGCATGCTCAACGAAATGGCCTCCACCGCCAACTTCAATCGCGAAGGCATCCAGGTAAAGATCATTTCATCAGCCCGCAAGGCCTATCCGCATTATCCCCTGTTTCGAATTTTGGCTGCGCCCGGCAGCAACCTGACCGCCCCGGCCGACCTGAAAGGGATCCCCATCGGCATTTCCAGGAACACGATCATCGAATACGTCACTGACCGTCTGATGGTTGCCGGCGGTCTGAGCCCGGATCAAGTTGTTAAAAAATCCGTACCGGTTATACCGGAGCGTTATCAATTGTTGTTACAACGGCAGTTAAAGGCGGCCACGCTGCCGGATCCGTTGGCCAAAAGCGCACTTGAAGCCGGTGCCGGCGCGGTCATCGATGACTCGGCCCACCCGCAATACAGTGTCAGTGTTTTGAGCTTCCACCTGGATGCCATCCAGGCCAAGGCCGAGGCCGTGCGTCAATTTTTAAAGGCCTGGAATCACGCCGTGCAGGATATCAACGCAAACCCGGAGTCCTTTCGCAGCTTATTGCTTCAGAAGATCCGGGTTCCCAAAAATATCCAGCAAACCTATCGCATTCCGCCCTTCCCACGGCGCGAGGTTCCCAGTGCCGCACAATGGGCCGATGTCATGAACTGGATGGTGTCCAAAGGGCTGCTTTACGCACCCATCCCTTACAAGGACTCGGTCACGAATGAATTTTTACCCTGAACTTTGTATCAAAATTTGGGAATAATAAATACAGTTCCATGATAAACATAGAAGATCTGACCTTTGCCTACAGCGGGCAGCCACCTATCTTTCAGGGATACAGCCTTGAGATTCAACGCGGTGAGGCGCTTTCTATCATCGGTCCATCCGGCTGCGGCAAAACAACCCTTCTGTATCTATTGGCCGGCTTGCGCCATCCGCAGTCCGGACACATTCTCATCGATCAGGTATCGATAAAAAGACCCCGGCCTCGCAGCGGACTGGTACTGCAGGATCACGGCTTATTGCCGTGGCAAACCGTCAGAGAGAATGCCCGCCTGGGGCTGACCATCTGGGGGTTCTATGGATCTGACGGCCGACACGCGCCGGTCGATGAAACCATCGATGCCCGCCAGGCCGATCAGCGGGTGGACGGCTGGCTGACAAAATTGGGGATTGAAAACCTGCGTGATCAATACCCGCTGCAGCTTTCCCGCGGCCAGCGTCAACGAACCGCAATTGCGCGCACCCTGGCGATGCAACCGGACCTGTTGCTGATGGATGAACCGTTTTCTGCCCTGGATGCACCAACCCGGGAGGACCTGCAGAAATTCATCATCAATTTACACGCTGCTACGGATTTAACCTATGTCATCGTTACCCACGATATCGAAGTCGCCGTGGTCATGGGCAAAAAAATTCTGGTTCTGACAAAAGGCTGTAATCAAAACGCGCATATGATCGATAATGCCTGCGCCGGACTCGCTGCCGGGCGCCGGCAGGATGCGTTTCAACAGACCTGCGAAGACGTGCGGCATTTACTGGGGTCGCTGACATGAACAGCAGGTTAAATATACGCGCCGTCCTCATCGGCCTGCTGATGTTTTTTGCCATCTGGCAGGCACTGGCCTGGCTGATCCATCGACCTATCATGCCCTCTCCATTTCAGGTGCTGCCGATTTTCGTCCGTTCGATGATCGGTGAGCTGGGCGTTCACTTTTTGGCCAGCACCGGCCGTGTTCTGGCAGCCATTGCACTGGCCGTTGTCAGCGCGGTGCCCATCGGGCTCGGCCTGGGACAGATGCCCCAGGTAAATCGCATCTTCGCACCGCTGATTGCCATCGTCTACCCCATCCCCAAAATTGTTTTTTTGCCGGTCATTTATGTTTTGATGGGCATTACGGATATTTCGAAAATCTTTTTGATCGCCCTGATTATTTTTTTCCAGATCCTGGTTGTTGTCAGGGACGAAGCCGCCAATCTGCACCCGGAGTTGATTTTGTCGGTGCGATCGCTGGGGGCCGGCCGCAGGGCCCTCTTCCGCTATGTATACTTTCCGGCATCTTTACCGGCCATGCTGACGGCCTTGCGCGTATCGGTTGGAACGGCAGTCGCGGTTCTGTTTATTGCCGAACAGTCATTGACGACTTACGGGTTGGGATACTTTATCGTCGTCGAAACCTACCAGGTGCTGCGATATCCGGAGATGTATGCCGGCATCCTGGCCATGGGTTTGCTGGGCTTGATCCTGTATCTGGTCATTTACCATCTGGAACTGAAAGTGAATCGGTATCGGGCGGAAGAACAAGATTAAAATATGATTGAAAAACACTCTGAAAACACCTCGATAACAGCAGCATGGAAGCTGGCAACCCGGCCCCGGACGCTGCCGGCGGCCGTAGCGCCGGTACTGGTCGGCACAGCACTGGCTATTGCCGATAAGCAATTCGCCCTGTTGCCGGCCGCAGCGGCCATGACGGTTGCCCTGCTCCTTCAAATCGGCGTTAATCTGGCCAATGATTATTTTGATTATGTAAAGGGAATCGATACCCAGGACCGCCTGGGGCCGCCCCGGGTAACCCAGAGCGGATTGATTCCGCCCGGACAGGTCAAAACCGGTATTGTGGTTGCCATCGTTTTGAGCACTATTCCGGGCCTTTACCTGGCAAGCGTGGGCGGCTGGCCGGTTATACTGATCGGATTGTTCTGCTTTGCGGCGGCCCTGGCCTATAGCGGTGGCCCCTTTCCACTGGCCTCGCATGGACTGGGGGATCTCTTTGTGTTTATATTCTTTGGCCTGGTGGCGGTTTGCGGTACCTACTATGTCCAGGCACTGCAGTTAACCCCGATGGTTTGGCTGATGGGCGCCATCCAGGGGCTGTTGATCACTGCCATTCTGGTGGTGAATAATATCAGAGACATTCAAACCGATCGCCATAGCGGCAAACGCACCCTGGCGGTCATCATCGGTGAACGCGGCGCCAGGATTGAATATCTGCTGCTGCTTGCCACGGCATATGCCATTCCCTTTATCCTGTGGCTGGGCGGTTTCAGTTCGTCCCGCGTGATTCTTCCTGTCTTTTCCCTGCCCCTGGCGATTTATTTAACGCGACTCGTCTGGAAAAGCGCCGGCGGCCCGCAGTTCAATGAGGCGCTGGCCAGTACGGCGAAACTGGTTTTGGTGTACAGTTTGCTGCTGTCCATCGGCCTCATCCTCTAATTACATCGGTTGAGCCCGTTGCCCGTTAGCCCGTTAAAATAAATCAAATGAAATGGCATGTTAGTAATCCCAGGGAGGGGAATTCCCCGCTGGCGGAGGAGGAGAAAGCGTTTTGAGGATATCCGGATCTTCTTCAATCTGGTTGAGCAAAAATGTATCTTCAGGCGAAATCGATTCCGGATTCAGATTCCGGTCCCGGAGCAGGAGACCCCCTTTGAATGCAATTCCTTTTTGATAATGCGCCGATAGAATGTCCTGATCCTTTTTTGAGAGGACCAGGGTCGACCCGCTGAAAGATTGCGCCTGTATGATCAACGGTTTGGGGCCCAGGCGGCCCCATGACAGGGCCAGATCTCGAAAATATGATTTCCCGATGCTGAAGACACCATGGCGCTCTGCCCATTGTTTGGAGAGCGAAAAGCGCAATGGTGTTTTTCGCCCATCAGGCCCGACAATTTTTGGACGCGTATTTTGCGGGTAACCTTCAGGCACCAAAAGAATCAGACCGGAGGGCGGGCCGAAATATTCATCGGAAAGCTTTCTGAGCGGAATTCTCCTGCCTTTGATTTTATCCGCGTCAATCAAACGATTGATCTGCATGATGGCCAGGTTGGCAAACACATAACTGCCCGGGTCGGTGTAAGGATGCCAGCCATCCCAGGTGAGCTCATTTCTGTCGAAAAACGTTTGCCGGCTGCCTTCATCATAAAAAACATGGTGGGGAAATTTGACCAGGGCCGTGAAAAGGCGATTGGCAGGGAAGATATGAACGTTCGGATACTTCGCCACCCGCTTTTTCAGATAAAGGTTGAGTTGCTCGTATTCCCCGTAACATAATTTTTTAGGTCTGGGCTTACTGTTTTCGATGCGGTATTCTTTGGGTGGTTTGCCCTGGGTGCAGTCAATTAGATTTTCAAAAAAAAGATCTCCCAGCAAAACCGTTGGTTTATAATTTTCCTTTTTGACGTAGGCTTCGTTTCCCTTTTCAGAGCAATCATAAAGATCACTTTCACAATCCATCGCCAATGCGGGCACCAGGGTATCGAGCACCTTTTTCTTGTCGCTGGTATATTCCAGGACCTTCATGTCGTGGTAGGTGACATCCAGCGCCAGTATCAGTTTCGGCCGCTTGTGTTTATAATAATATCTGGCGGCCTTTTGGTAGGAAGCCGGGTAATACCACGGAAATACATGCCCGTCACTGCCCAGGCAGAGCTGATCGGCCACGATCTCAGACGCCGAGCGGGCCAGAAGGCCGTGGGATACTGAGGATCCCATACCCATAACGGGCCCCATGCGAGACAACTCCCGCGCCAGTGCGGGATTTTTCTGGCAATAGGACGGCAACTCATCACCCCGGCAAAGATGTGCCGAGAACAGGGTGATTAGGCCCACAGCGGCAAACAGATATCTGATGGTGGCATACCCCCTTGTGGTTGGAATTGTTTTTGTAGAGCGAAAGGGTTGCTTATTATCACAGATCCGGGCCGGTGGCCAAAAGAAAGATGTCACGCAATCAGATCTAGGCAATTTTTAAATAGGAATCTACCGCTGCGTATGCAGAGGCAATGGCCAGTCCGGCGCCGCATTTCAGGCGCTTCCAGTCATTGTGCGCCAGAATGGAACCGGCCGCAAAAAGCGTTTCAAAGGCCGGTTCGCCCGAATCCCCTACCGGGCGAAAGAAACGGTCGATATTGAGGCCGGCCCGGTTGATTGGATGCCCCCGGGGATTTAAAAAGTCCCGGCGATGCCAAGTCGCCCTGCCGGCAGGCTGGTCAACCGGCAAATCAAATATGGATTCACGAATGCGCTTTCGATCGGCATGCAGCCCGCCACCAATAAATCGACCACTGGCCAGGATAACCCCCCGGGAGTCAACGCTGTGTTCAACCGCATCCCGGCCGACGTGGGTTTCAAATCGGCCGGCTGCAGATGGCCGCACCTTCAGAGCCTTGGTTAAAGAAAAGTATTGCACACCTCTCGAGCGCAAGCCTCTTTCAAACGCTTCTTTGAGCCGCAGCCCGGGTACCGAGGGAGGAATGGTGGGGATTTCAAAGATAGGGACGCCGATCAACTTTTCAAGATGAGATTTAATCTCAACGGTTTGATGCAATCCCAAAATAGCCGGAAGCCCCACAACCGTTGACTTCTTCACCAATGGGCGCACGACCGCCGCCAGCTTTTCTCGGTTGTACGGCAGCAACAGGGCATTGGCCATGCGCTCGGCATATACTTCGTTTAAATGATCCATACCCGGAAAAGAAATGCGGGCCGATCGCAAACCCGGCCATTCAGCGCGCAGGGATGCTGCAATTTGACGGGCGCTGAATCCCTTCAACCCCCGGATATCAACGATCAGACCGGCGGATTTTTCTTTGCAGGCGCTGACCCCGTTCCACATGGTATGGGGTACAGCATATGTCTGTTTGATGGTGCCTAAAGCAGTCGGGACGCCACTGTTGTATCCTG
>JASFGN010000217.1:0-5942 GCA_050123735.1 Desulfobacterales bacterium
AATAAAAAAGGGTTCGGGTGCGATGGCGAGGAATGGATTTATAGGCTGGCTGTTGGCCACGGTTCCACAGTAAAAAATCAAGGGCCATGGCATTGATCGGTTGCCCGGCTTCATTGAGCGCTGCCTTAATCAGCTCGACGGCATGCAGGGCGCAGGCTCTGATCTCAATTTCTTCCCTGGAACCGGCCGCAATCAGATTGCCGGCCTCGATCCGGGAGCAGAGTTTGGCGGGGTAATGTAAAATTTTATCGACCCGCAACACGTGCGGCACCAGATTGTCTGCAAAAATGGTCAGATGATCCAGGTCTTCAAATCGGCCCGGCCCTTTACCGTTAAATGCCAGCGCCAGATCAGCAGCGGTCAGTTGGGCGCGTTTGTAAAAGGGCACCTCAACCCCGTCCCATCGCGCAACATCATTAAAGCAGGGCATTTTAACGAGCAGTTGTATCAGGCCTTCGGCGGATGTGCCTGCGGCTGCAATCAGTCCGGTGAAGCTGCCGCCAAAATTTGTCTGCAGGTAGGCACCCAGCTCATTTAATGCCCGGGCAAAAAGTCCCATCAGTTCCCTTATGGGCGCATTGCCGGGATCCTGTGCGAATATGCGGGTGCAGTCCGCGGCGGTCAAGCGAATGAGATCGCGGGCTGAAAAAGACCCGTTCTCTTTAAAGTGCGCGGTCAAACAGCCGGCCACCGTAAAGTAACCGGACCGGCCGGTGTGTTTACGCAGATGCGGAAAATAGCCGGATCCAAAATTTATGCTGTCCAGGGTCAGGAAAAAGGCAGCCGTATCATCGCCGCGGTTCAGATAATGACATTCGGGATCATGCGCCGGCCGACGGGCCTCTGATACGGGCAATGCTGCAGCGTAGGCCGGGATACGGTCAAACTCGATTTGAATGTGGCTCGCTTGCTCGGCTACGGTTTTACAGCCCGCGCGCACCTGTTCCAACAGTCTGATGCGCATCGATTTTCTCCTGTTGTTATTTATTTTGCACTTGACAACTGCGGTGTGCCAAACCGTTT
Organism: Desulfobacterales bacterium; assembly: GCA_050123735.1. Lineage (GTDB taxonomy): Bacteria > Desulfobacterota > Desulfobacteria > Desulfobacterales > JAHEIW01 > JAHEIW01. The sequence continues at coordinate 1,024 of JASFGN010000217.1, forward strand.
CCTGAATGCGCCTACAAACAGTTGATCCGCGCGTTTGGAAATGATCTCCAGGGGCGAGAAACATATCCCAAGTAGGAGGGCGGTACGCGTGTTATCGGTCCTCCGGTGGCCGATTTTGATCGGCGCCGTAGTTTAACCAGTGCTCGGTATCGGACTGAGGCAGCGCTTTGCCGGTTTTCAGATAATGGTTCATGGCGGCTTCCCAGAACTGCATATCCCTGACAAAATTGTCCTGCGTAAAATTGTCGACAAACGCATTGCCCGACGCGGTCAGTGCGGTGATGGTATAACTGATGTGAACCCGGGAAGTCTGATTGCCGCCGTCTGCGATGCACACCGCCACCAGCGCCACCCTGGATCCCGGAGTGATCCGGGCAAACTCGGTCTCGCAGGTGACATCATCTCTTTTGGTGATCAACCAGATGGTTTCTTCGCCCGCACTCTGAGAGGTAAACACGCAGCCGTATTCGGCCACGCCCGATTGCGAATATATCAGATCATAATCCCAGCCCTCGAGCCACTCGGCTTCTTTAACCGGGCAGATCAAGGCGTGCACTTCCGACGGCGCGGCGTCAATCGTCTGCACATATTGGCGGGTGACTCTTTTGGCTTTAAAGTTTGAATCGCCGGCTGAATTCATCGGTATCTCCTGTGTCTGGAAGGGAATCTGACGTTCAACCTCACGTCTATTTTGCCATGATTAAAATTTCCTGAAGATTCTGGATTATGGTAACCGCGTTTTTCGAAAAGCCGCTTCGTAAATCATCCGGCTGCTGGTCGGTATGCTGAAAATCCAGGGCGCTGGCGTCAGTGGGGTTGTCTGTTCGGTTAATGAATATCGGCTGAATTCCGGCGGCGATGGCCCCGGCAACATCATCATGCGTATCCCCGACATAGACGGCATCCGCCGGTGAAATCCCGGTGCGCTGCAGCGCCAGCGTAAAGATGGCCGGGTCCGGTTTTTTGACCCCCACTTCACTGGAAATGACGACGGTATCAAAGACATCGGCCCATCCATTCTCAGATAAGATGCGGCGCACATGCGGCGGATGATCGAAATTGCTGACCAGGCCGACCGTTTTGTTGCGTCGCTTTAAATCCATCAGGACCGGCATGGCCTCAGGGTCAATGGAAAAATGGGATTGCCATGCAGCGGCAATGCGATCGGCGATTTCAGGAAGGCTTGCCGGGTCCGGTTGATGATCGAGCGTTGCGCACAGGCGCTCAATGCGACGCTCGAGATCGGTTAAATGGTTGACCAGGCCCGCCGGTGCCGCCGCACTGAAAAAGCCGTCGCATGCCTGTGAAAAGGACGCTTTTGAGATGTTTAGGCCCTGCGCTGTTAACAGGTCGTAAAAGGCCGCCAGCCAGTCATTCCAGGCCTGCTTCATGTCCCCGTAAATCAGCAGGGTTCCGTAAAGGTCAAAAAAAATTCCCCGTATGCTCATTTTTCATCCAGATATGAAAAGCCTCTGCTTGTGTGGTATCCGGCGCAAACGGATAGGTATCGCCCGCGCACAAGACTTCATGAATAACGGGCCAGATTTGTTCAAAGCCGTCATTGCGCGCTAATTTGATTTCCAGCATTGCAGATCCTTTACGTTTTGGCTGCTTCAATTCAGTCGCAGCCCGGGGGTTTTTCCCAGTTTGCTTCCATCGATGGCGGCTGACAGGACATCCACGGCTGCTGCGTTAAGTTTTTAGCCCGCATCCCGATGGCACACTCATCCTGCACCACCAACCAGTTCAAGCGCCCCGCTGTTAACGTCCAGGTATAGGTCCCCGTCACTTTAATACAGGTAGGGTCGTTGAACAAGTGCACCCGGCTTCCATCAACTGTAAAAGACCCGATGCTGCGCCAGCCGGTAAATTCGTGAAAGATCCGATAAACACCCTTGCTGAGTTGCAGCTTCCAAATTCCTCCTTCGGGCACGTAATCCGGACACCGCCGGCAGGGCACCGGGGGCGTTTTTTTGGGATTGAATTTGGTATAGGTGCCGTCCACAACAGTGCGCTTTTGCGGCGGCAGGGAGGCGGTATGCGGAAAAGGGGTCTTCTGAAGCAGTTCGGTCCAGATCACAGAGGTTGAACTATTTGCTGAGCCTGCCCATGACGGTTCGCCGGCCTGACCGCCTGTTTGTGCGTGCGACGAGCAGGGTAGACTGGCCAGTGCCAGACAGACGCCGGCGATCGCCAATACATTTGCTCGGTCCAAATAATGTTTAGATAGCATCGTTGCGACTCTCGCACGGCCGTGATTAGAATGCGCTGACATTCCAACCCCGCCCATCAGCCGTTCGACAGAAAGGCCCCGACAACGAACAGACCGACCGCCAGAACTTTTTTGAACGGTGTCGGGTCCGAAACCTATTCATCTTTACGATCCAGGTAAACGTCTTTGAGGTTGACTAAAAATGCGACACCATCGGTTTGAAGTTCTGACTGTTTAAATTGCAAGTGCTTATCCACATAGGCCTCTCTGGATAAAACGATGTCAAAAGTCGCTTTGGGCCCGGTGTCGAATGCGGACGTTTTGCGGCCCCACCAGTAATTAAAGCGGGCAGTAATTTTCCCCCTTGAATTGCTGCGGGTGATTTCGACCGGCTTCTGCTTTTTTGAAAGGATATCATCATAACCGGTGTCGATAAAGTAAACAATGACATCTTCAAGGGGAAAGTTGGATGCCTGGTCCAGGACACGGCCTTCGATGTGTAAAATGGTAATCGAATGCATATGGTGCGTGGCGCAGGCGCTCACCGCCAGAATCAGAAACACGGCTATGATCAGATTAAATTTCATAAAAAAATAATAACCGTCCGATCGTCGTTGTATCGTCATAGCCGCTCAAGGCTGTTTTTTCAAAACCTTTAATCCATAGGGACATACCGCTGAGCAGATGCCGCAGTTGTGCCCCTGATGATATTGATAATAATGTTTCTTTTTCCAGCGGTCGCAGGCTGCGACATCTAAAATTTTTTCGCGCTCAAGTCCCGCATGCCAGGCACTGCCCAGCAATGCATCGGCCGGGCAGGCTTCAACACAACGCACGCAACGCCCGCAAAAACTGCGCTCAATCGGCGTGCCAAACGGCAGCGCCATATCGGTAAAAACGGTTCCCAGCCGAATCCAAGAGCCGAATTTGCGGGTAATAAGCTGGCAATGCCGCCCGATCCAGCCAAGCCCCGCGCGGGTGGCGGCGGTTTTGTGGGGAAAATCGCCTTTAATGTTGACCGTGTCGGTGCGTTCCGAGGCGGCCAGTGGATAGGCGTCAAAGCCTTTGCTGCTGATGGTGTCTGCCAGCAGACGGGCCACTTCATTTAAGCGGGCATTCACCCGGGCGTATTCATCGGCATAGGCCTGATCGGGTCCCTGCCGGATGCCGGCCATAATGCGCGGATTCATGGGGAGCGCCCAGGAAACGGCATACGGAAGCCGCTGACGGCTGCAATCCGGCGGTGTGGCAAAATCGGTCAGGTCCGCCGCTCCCCAGAGCTCAACGGCATGGGCCAACATCCATTGCGCCAGCCAGGCGGGCATAGAAAGGTGGGTATCGCTCAACCATCATTTCCTTTGTTTTTTAACAATTTATCCAGATCGGCAAACGGTTTGTGTATGCCTGCCGGTTGTTCTTCGCTGCCGGGGTCCTGCGCGGCAATCCCTTCGGCATCCAGGTAGCGTGAATGCTCATTGTCGTGGCAGTAAATGCACAGCAGCTCCCAGTTGCTCCCGTCGGGTGGGTTATTGTCATGGTTGTGGTCTCTGTGATGGACCGTCAGCTCGCGCAGTCGCTTGCCCTCAAATTCTCGCCCGCAGCGGGCGCAGACCGGCGGGAAAATTTTGAGAGCCTGTTCGCGATAGCCCTGAAGCCTTTTCTGCCGGCTGCTGCGGGCCTCAGCGACAACGCGGTTTATCCCGTCACGATCCAAACGTTTTTTCTTTGCTGGCATATGCTCACCTTCTCATCATAACCCCGGTTCTACAAAAATTTCAATCCATTGGAACCCGGCTCAAAAATGGTAGCACACCTAAAGCGGTATGCCGGTTCAAACGTAAAAATATCTGAGTTATATTTTCAACCGGCTAACCGGTAACAAGCTCAACCCTTAATAGCCGATCATGCTAAGTTTAAACCCATAAAATAGGGCGATCAAACCACCGGCGATCGAAAGGCACCCCAGAACGAGATACACCTGGGCGTTATGTTGCGCAGCTTTGGAGCGGTAAAAAAGATTATTTGCGGTCCGGTAAAAGGTGCCCCAAATACTCTCCTTATCTCTGTCACGATTAATTTTTAACAGGACCAGACCTAAAAAAATGGCCCAGAAGCCGAACAAAAGCCTCAGATATATATTTGTAATAATCATGGCACCACGATACTTACGGTTCGTGTTCAGTGCACTGAATATCGGGTTTAAAGGACGCCAAAAAGCAACAGGAGGCCAAAGAGCATGACGAGCGGCGCCAGCCATTTGAGCGTTGGCCCCCATTTGCTTAGCCAGGCTTCATTTTTGACCGGATCTTTACTTGCGCGCAAAACGCCGCGGGCCAGCAGGTAGGCGTAAAGCCCGCCGAGTAGGGGAATCAAACCTTCCAGATTCACGTTCATATCCCTTTCCTGCCGTTGGCGTTTAGATGAAAGAAACTTTTCGGCCGGCCAAAAGCGGCAAGCACAACCCCTTCATTTTCCGATGATATGCTTTTTAAATTGTTGATACACGTAGCGATAGGTCAGAATCGTAAACACCAGCGCGGTGGCGATTGAGACGATGGTGATCAGTCCGCTCAATTGTGACCCCAGGATCAGTGACAGTAATCCGCCGTAAATAAAACCAAAGACCAGCCAGAACAGGCGAAAGAAAGCCAGTAACAATAGCGGCGTTATGCACCAGAACAAAATTTTAAGCGTCTGTTGTTCTTTG
>JASFGN010000218.1:0-5936 GCA_050123735.1 Desulfobacterales bacterium
GGCTGGGTGTTTACACGCTCGCATATTGTGAACGCGATCCGGGGTAACGATTACCCGGTTACGGATCGCAGCGTTGATGTGCAGATTGTCGGTCTGCGCAAAAAGCTCGGCGCCTGTGGGAAATATATCGAAACCGTAAGGGGTGTCGGGTATCGGTTCAAGGAGACCCCATGAAAAAGCGCAGACGCCTTTTATGGCGGCTTTTTCCTTCCTATTTATTGATCACCCTTATTTCTTTGCTGGCCGCCAGCTGGTATGCCTCCGAAGCCATGCGCCGGTTTTTTCTGGACCAGACCGCCACAGATCTGAAAGCCAGGGCTGCTCTTCTTGAAAAACAGATCGCCGGATTTCTGCGTCCACTGGACGCTAAAGCCATTGATTCCATCTGCAAAGAAGCCGGACGGCTTTCGACCACCCGCATTACGGTCATACTCCCGGATGGAACCGTCATTGGAGATTCGCGTGAAACCCCCCACCTGATGGATAATCATGCCAACCGGCCGGAAATCAGTAAAGCGCTGGGCGGCCAGCCGGGTCAGTCGATGCGTTTCAGCAACACGCTCATGCAACGGATGCTGTATGTCGCCGTGCCGATCAAAGATCGCCAGGCAGTTGTGGCTGTGCTGCGCACATCCTTGCCGGCGACCGCTGTGGACGCTGAAATCCGATCCATCCAACTCAAAATTGCGCTGGGCGGCTGCATCATCGCGCTGCTGGCGGCCTGTATCAGCTGGGTGGTCTCCCGCCGCATCAGCAAGCCGATCGAGCAGATGAAGAAAAGTGCCGGGCAATTCGCAAATGGTGACTTGAGCCATCGCCTGACACCGCCTCAGACCGAAGAAATGGGCAGCCTGGCTGACGCCATGAATCAGATGGCCGCCCAGCTGAATGAACGCATCGAAACCATCAGCACTCAGCGCAATCAACTTGAAACGGTCCTGACCAGCATGCTGGAAGGCGTGATTGCCATTGACACCGAAGAGCGCATTGTCAGTATTAACCAGGCTGCCGCACAACTATTCGAGAATGAACCTCACAACTGCCGGGGAAAAAGTATCCAGGAGATCATCCGCTCTCCGGCATTACAGCAGTTTATCCGCCAGGCACTCAGCAGTAAAAATCCATCTGAAAAAGACATCACCGTGTTTCAAAATGAAGAACGCGTGATTGGTGTAAAAGGCTCTCCTCTTTTAGGTGCCAATCAGCACCAAATCGGCACGCTGGTGGTATTTCATGATGTGACCCGGCTGCGGCGCCTGGAAAACATGCGGCGCGATTTTGTGGCCAATGTCTCACATGAAATCAAAACGCCCCTGACCGCCATTAAAGGCTTTGTCGAGACGTTGCAGCAGGGCAACGTTGAGGAGATCCACGAGAGGGAACGCTTCCTGGGTATCATTCAAAAACACGTGGACCGCCTGGATGCCATTATCGAGGATTTGCTGGCGCTCTCACGAATTGAGCAGGAAAACGGAAAAAAAGAAATCAAATTTGAGTCGGTTAAAATTGGGGATGTATTTCAGGCAGCCATTCAGTTGTGCCGACCAAAGGCAGATGAAAAAAACATTCGAATCGATCTGGATTTTGATGATGAGACGACTGCCGTTTTGGATCCCACCCTGATCGAGCAGGCGGTGGTTAATCTGCTGGATAATGCCGTCAAGTTCAGCGATCCTGGAAGCATGATCCATATAAAATCCTACCGCCAGGACGACCAGTTGGTCATCCGTGTTCAGGACCATGGCATCGGTATTGCCCAAAAACACCTGCCGCGCCTGTTCGAGCGTTTTTATCGGATCGACAAAGCACGCAGCCGCGATATGGGTGGTACCGGCCTGGGTCTGGCGATTGTCAAACACATTGCCCAGGCCCACGGCGGACACGTTGCGGTTGAGAGCAAACTTGGAGAAGGCAGCCGCTTTAGCATTCACCTGCCCCAAAAAAATTAAAACCGGCGATTTTGCCCCACCCCGCATTTGGCATTGATTTGCCGCCACCAACGTGCTATTGCCTCGCCAACCATTTCACCTTTCAGCTAAATTCCAGAAGCTGACAGGGGAGCCTGCCGATCCGCTATGGTAAGCATCCGATATTAATACTGAATGCCATGAATCTCGAATAGAAAAATCGCATGGGTTCCGAATACACCGTACTGATCATCGGCTATATCTTCGGGTTCTATATGGCCTGGAATATCGGCGCCAATGATGTGGCCAATTCAATGGCATCAGCCGTCGGCGCCAGAGCCATCACCATCCGCCAGGCCATATTTATTGCCGGCATTTTAAATATTATCGGCGCTGTTTTTATCGGCTCGCATGTCACCCAGACCATCCGCAAAGGGATCGTATCAACCGATATTCTCACTGATCCCCATATGGCTTTAATTGGTGCCCTGTCGGCTTTGCTGGCAGCCGCCCTGTGGGTGTCGTTTGCCACCTGGAAATCGTTACCGGTGTCCACAACCCATTCCATTGTGGGTGCCATGATCGGCTTCGGCATCATGGCCGGCGGATTTTCAGTGATCAACTGGGGCAAACTGGGAGCGGTTGTTTTAAGCTGGGTGATCTCACCGGTATTTGCCATGGTCCTCGGCTTTTTGATGTTTAAGACCATCGTCAAATTCATATTATCAAAAGAAGACCCTTTCTCTCAGGCCCTGAAACTGGCACCTTATTTCATCAGCATCGCCCTTTTCGTGGTGATCTTATCCTTTCTTTTCAAGACACCCCTGGGAAAAAGCCTGGCGATTGGAACACCACTGGCATTGTTGGTTGCCCTGGCCCTTGCTGTCGCACTGGGCTTTTTGGCCGTCAAAATCTTGCGCAAATTTATTAAGAAGACGAATCTAACCGGCGAAGAAGAGGTCTTTCGTAAAATTCAGATCGGTACTTCCTGCTATGTCGCGCTGGCCCAGGGCGCCAACGATGTGGCCAATGCCATCGGGCCGCTGGCCGTGATTTATTTTCTGGTTAAAACCGGGAGTGTCGGGGCCAAGGTTCCGGTTCCCGTTTTTCTGCTTTTTTTCGGCGGCATCGGTATTGCCTGCGGCATCGGTATGGCCGGGCACCGTGTGATGGATACGATCGGCAGAAAAATCACCACCCTGACCAACACCCGCGGTTTTTCGGTGGATTTCGCAGCTGCCACCACTGTGATGGTGGCATCCAAAATGGGGTTGCCGGTGTCAACCACACACGCGGCCGTGGGCGGTGTCATGGGAGTCGGTCTGGCACGCGGTATTGATGCTGTTAATTTTAGAATTATTTTTGAGATTATCCTCTACTGGATTTTAACGGTGCCGGCGGCAGCCATTACCAGCATCGTTATTTTTAAAATTCTTCAGCTCTTTATCTAAAGGAGAACGTTATGCGCATACCCTTTATTACAATGTTTGTCAGCTCACCCTTCGATGGCCTGCAGGAGCATGCCGAAAAGGTGAAAGAATGCGCCTGGGTTTTTCAAAGGGCTATTGAGTGTATCATCGAAGACAGGTGCGAAGATTTCGAGCATTTCAGAAAAGACATTGACAAACTCGAAAGTGAAGCCGATGCCATCAAGCGCCGCATCCGGGGGCATCTTCCCAAGGGGACCCTGCTGGCTGTGGATAAATTCGAGCTCTTCCGCTATCTGGGCGAGCAGGATAAGGTGCTGGATGTTGTCGAGGAAGGGCTTGACTGGCTGTCTTTCAGAGCTGCGGCCGGCATCCCCGAAGTACTCGAAAAAGATTTCATGCTTCTGGTGGCAGCCGTCATGGATCCCATCGAAGAGTTGAGCAAGATGGTCGCCGAAGCCCGCAAGTACTTTTCAAATTTCTCTGAGGAACAGCGCGTACGGGTGAAAGATAAAATTCGCGATTTGCGCCACTACGAACACGAAGCCGATAAGCTCGAAGATGCCGTCAAAGAGAAGATCTTTAATGCGATCGAAGATCCGGTGGCCGTGTTTCATTTAATCCGCCTAACCGAAATTATCGGCTCCATCGCCGATCACGCCGAAAATGCCGGCGATATGATGCGGGCCATGGTTGCAAAATAAGGCCTACTGAAACCAAACCGGCATTTGTTGTGTTCCTTTGCGCTTCACCAAAGATCGCCATATCTTCAAGCTGGCACGGATTATATGCCATCCTATCATCCTATTTTAATTCTGCGCTTTTTTTTAAAAGCAGGTTTTCGCCTATCTGAATCTTTCCCTTATAAAAAAACGAATCCAATTTTAACTTTTCCTTAATAATAAACTAATTTTGATCATTCATTTAAGTAACGAAAAATACGAATTTCTGTGGGAAGAAATCACCACTTGCTGTCGACAGGAACGCTGAGCAAAATGAATACATTCCTTTTAATCTTGGGCGCATCAATTTTTATTTTAGTTTTGCTTATATGGCAATTTAAGACTATCGGGAAGAAGCACCCGAACGCGGAGATGCTGGTGCGCTTTTATCAAATGATCATCTAAAACCGATTTCTCGATATCGACAGGGAGGGTGCCTTGATCACTGAAATAAATATACCGACAACGCAATGGCCGGGTTTTCTGAACCCGGTTTTAGGGCCGCAAAAAACATTTCGGGCCATTATAGAAGCAATGGCCCGCCCGGGACAGCTTATTCGTATCAAATGTAAGGTGAACAGACCCGAAATGCTGAATCTGGCATCTGCTGCCGTCTGCCTGACATTGCTCGACGATGAGACCCCCCTCTGGACCGATTTGAGCTGGAATTGTTCTGCCATCAACTGGTTTCAAGTTCATTGTGGATGCAGTCTTGTTACCGAGCCCTGTATGGCAGATTTTGCCCTGATAACCCGGCCGGCCGACATGCCGCCTCTTGATGATTTTAGGATTGGAAACGAGCAGCATCCGGAATCTGCAGCGACATTGATCGTTGAGGTCGAGGGATTCAACGATGCCAATGGTAAAGTCCTTGGTATGCCCGGTATTAAACCAACCACCCATTTCGCGCCCGAGGGAATAGCTGGGGATTTCTGGGAACAATGGCAACTTCAAGCAGCTTTTTTTCCGCTGGGAGTGGATATTCTTTTCACCTGCGGAGACCGCCTGGCGGCCCTGCCCAGAACAACTGAGCTCTGTCATTCAACTCCCAGGACAAAAAAGACTAAAAAAAGGACGGTTCTTACTTGAACCGCCCTCTATATGATAAGCACCTGCACTTCTACAGTGGTTGTAAAAAAAACGTTGCGACTGCATAACGTTTAATTTTTTGATATGCCGCCGCTATTGAATAACTCTCCGGGCTATTGCCCGTCCATAATCCTTGATGACCGGTTGATATTCTTCGTCGAATAACGGGCTCGATATCAGATAATCCGCCGTGGATCGATTGCAGGCCACGGCCACATTGTATAATACGGACATTCGCAGCAGCGCCTTTACATCAACATCATGGGGATGAGACGTCAAAGGATCCCAGAAAAAAATCAAAATATCCAGACCGCAGTTGGCAATCATGGCACCCAGCTGTTGGTCGCCGCCTAAAGGACCGCTTTTCAGTCGAGTGATTCCCAATTCGCATTCTGTTATCAAAATCTTACCTGTGGTTCCGGTGGCGAATAATTCATGCCCGGATAATTTGCGCTTGTTAAACTTCACCCATTCCAGCATATCTTGTTTTCTTTCATCATGCGCAACCAGCGCTATTTTCTTTTTTATCTTCAACCAACCTCCAATCATACAATTCATAAGGGTTTCTTGCCGTTAGGGAACATCCTGCAGGCCTAAATTTTAAGTTTCATTCGGATCATGTTAGAAATGTAAGTATTCTCAGGCATTAAGAAAAGATGGACTGGCCGCCTCCCGATCCGGCTGCAATGAAAGGAACGGAGGCGAGGAAAAGGCAGATAATTCGGCAATTGATCACAGACAAGTTGGTTGAGACGGTAGACAATGGTTTTGCTTTAATGTCGCCCTTACGG
>JASFGN010000219.1:0-5920 GCA_050123735.1 Desulfobacterales bacterium
AATTTTTTGATGAATGACAAATGTGCGGCCGGAACCGGGCGCGGCATGGAAGTATTTTCAGATTTGCTGGGCGTGCCGATCGTGGAAGTCGGTGATCGATCTTTTGCATTTAAGGGGATGGAGCCCGCGGCAGTGACCAATAGCTGCGTTGTTTATGCCAAATCAGAGGCCATCGCCCTGTTGCGCAAAGGCTGGAGCCTGGAAGCGGTTTTGGCCGCCTACTGCAAGGCGATGGCCGAACGGATTTATGAGTTGATCGAACGTCTGGGAGTCAAAGCCGAATTTGCGGTTACCGGCGGAATGGCCAAGAACCGCGGGGTCATGGATCGTCTGATGCCCATGGTCGGACTGGAACGCCTGCAAACCCGCTGGGATACACAGATTGCCGGCGCTGTCGGTGCAGCGCTGTTTGGCCTAAAAATCTGCGAGAAGGGTAAAGGTCGTAAGCGGTAAAAGGTTTCAGGATTCAGGTGTCCGGGAATGGGGGGCAGAGAACCGCAGAACACCGAACAATGAATAATGAATGTCGAAGGAAAAGAAAACTTCATCATTCGAAGTTCCTTGTTCGATATCCGATATTCAAAACAGTGGAGCTTTTTTGAAAGCTGAAAGCCAAAGTTAGTAAAAATGAGCACTGTTAAGTTGACGATTGATGGGCTGACGGTGGAGGTGAAAGCGGGGACGACGATCTTAGAGGCTGCCCGCACAGCCGACATTTATATCCCCAGTCTGTGTTACCATCCGGATCTGGCGCCCGCCAAAGACCGCCCGGCTGTTAAAGCCGTTTTTCACGGGCGTCGCAAAATCGAAAATGCCCGGCCTGAAAAAGCCGGCAAGGGCTGCGGTATCTGTGTGGTTGAAATCGAAGGCCGCATCGAGCTGGCGGGCGCCTGTGCAACGGAAGCAGCCGACGGCATGGCGGTGACAACCCAAAATGAGCGCATACGGGAAAAGCGGCGGGAAAACCTGCTGCCGATCCTGGCGCGCCACCGCCACGCCTGCCTGACCTGTGCCCAGCGGGACGGATGCCCGCGGACGCCGTGCTCCGCCGATGTGCCGCCGGCTGAGCGTTGCTGCGATCTATTCGGGCATTGCGAGCTGCAACATATTGCCGCATTTGTCGGCATCCCGGATGCAACACCCAGATGGGTGCCCACCGATTTTCCAGTCCTCAAAGACGATCCCCTGTTGAAACGCGATTATAATCTGTGCATTGGCTGCACCCGCTGCGTGCGGGCCTGCCGCGATCTGCGCGGAATCGAGGCGCTGGGCTTTGTTTTTGATGAAAACGGTCTGGTTCAGGTCGGTACGGTCGCTGAAACCCTCGAGGATGCCGGCTGTAAATTCTGCACGGCCTGTGTCGCGGTCTGTCCCACCGGGGCCCTGGTGGATAAATTGGTTGAACCGGCAACCCGCGCGTCTGATTTGGTTCCATGCACGGCCGTCTGCCCGGCCCATATCGATGTTCCCGGCTATATTAGAATGTGTGCCCGGGGCCGCCGTGATGAAGCCAACGCCGTCATCCGGGAAAAGGTGCCGTTTCCCGGCGTACTGGGTCGGGTATGCACCCACCCCTGCGAGGATGTCTGCCGCCGTGGCGAGGTCAATGAATCCATTGCCATCTGTGCGCTCAAACGCTATGCGTCCGACGGTGATCAGGGCCTGTGGAAAAAAGAAAATAAAATCGCAGCCGCCAGCGGCAAGAAAGTGGCTGTCGTGGGGGCCGGGCCGGCGGGGCTGACCGCTGCCTTTTATCTGCGTAAAAAGGGCCATGGCGTCACCGTATTCGATGCCAACCCGGCGGCCGGCGGTATGCTGCGCTACGGCATACCGCCATATCGTCTTCCCAGGGACATATTGGACAGCGAAATCGCCGATATCCTCGCACTGGGGATCGACTTTAAAGCCGGCCGGATTCTGGGCAAAGATTTTATTCTCGATCAGCTGACCGCTGACGGGTATGATGCCGTTTTTTTAGCGATTGGCGCCCGGGACAGCCAAACGATCCCGCTGGAGGGGGGCCATAATGTGATCCAGGGGATTGAATTTTTACGCCGGGTCGCGATAGGTGAGGATGTCGGACTCAAAGATAACGTGGTGGTGATCGGTGGCGGTAATGTGGCCGTGGATGCGGCCATGACGGCGCTGCGCTGCGGTGCGGCTGATGTCAAAATGGTCTGCCTGGAGGGTCTGGATGAGATGCCCGCCCGCTTACCGGATCTGGAAGCGGCCAGAGCCGAAGGCGTTGACATTCTGTCGTCCCGGGGGCCGGGTCGCGTGATCGGCAAAGATGGCAACGTCACCGCCCTGGATCTGGTGGAATGTACCGGTGTTTTTGATGACAAGGGCGAATTTTGCCCGCAGTTCGGCCGGACCGCCGAATGCATTCCGGTGGATCAGGTGATCATAGCCGCAGGTCAGGCCACCGATCTGTCGTTTCTGAAAGGCAGCAGCGCGATAAAAGTTGAGCGCGGCCTGATTAAAGTCGACCCGGACTCTCTGCAAACCGGTGTCCAAGGGATCTATGCCGGCGGTGATGTTACGGCAGCAGCGGGCTCCATCATCGAGGCCATTGCCGCCGGCCGGCGGGCCGCATCATCCATCGACAAGGCCCTGGGCGGGACCGGGGTAATCGATGAGATTTTGTTTGCCCGCGGTATCCCGGATGCGTTTTTAGGAAGAGATGACGGTTTTGCCACCTGGTCGCGGGAAAAGCGGCCGCTGCTGGATCCTGCCACCCGTATCCAGGGATTTGATGAAATTGCAAGGGGTTACCGCAATGAACAGGCCATGCGCGAAGCCCGGAGATGCCTGCAATGCGACCTGCGGCTGCATCTGGGCTGCAATCCCTTGCCACCTGAGCCGCGGCTGCCCTTTGATGCGGAGCATATCAGCCGGGTACCGGAATCCGAAGGGGTCTTTAAGCTGCTGGATGCCGAACACAATGTTCTGATGATCAAGGGCACGGCTAACTTGCGGCAGGCGCTGTTGGCGGTCCTGGAGGACATTCAGAACGCCAACCTGTTTGGATACGAAGAACATAAGCTGTACACGCAAAGGGAAAGCGAGCTGCTCCAGAAATATCTCCGGCAGCACGGCCGGATGCCCGCTGCGCCAGAGGAAGATCTGTATTAGGCTGGCAACTGAGCTTTGGTTAGCTGTTGGATTTTTTAACCCGCGGTCCGCTTTACACCGCTGACCGAAATCCTTGCAGAATGCCCTTTATTTTCCCGGCTTCCATAGGATCCAATTCGGGCAGCGGCTGCCCGGCAACCGTCTCCCGGAATCGATGGCCAAATACCTTGCGTTCAGAAGCTTGATACAGCACTCCGATCGGTATTTTTTCGCTCAATTCCACGGCTTTTTCCAGGGCCCGGGATCGATCGGCAGGGTCATAGGCGTCATCGAGCCTTTGGACACGGTCTTTGTACCATGAAAACGGCCGTGTTCCCCAGGTAATGCAGGGCTGGATCACGTCAATGTACGACAGACCGCGGTGTTGAACGGCTGCAACCAGCAGGTCTTTTAAATGATCCGGATCACCCGCAAATCCGCGGGCCACGAAACCACAACCATGAAGGATGGCTACGGCCGGCATGTTCAAAGGTGTGATTTGGACACCCCTGGCTTGAATGCTGCGTTTTTCGCCCGCCGGGGTGGTGGGGGAGGCCTGTCCTTTGGTCAGGGCATAAATTTCGTTGTTGTGTACGACCACGGTGATGTCCGGATTGCGGCGCAGGGCGTGCAGAAAATGATTTCCGCCTTCCCCGTAGCAGTCTCCGTCGCCGGTGACCACCAGGGTCGTCAATTGCGGATTGGCCGCATTGATGCCGATTGCCGCCGGCAACGCGCGGCCGTGCAACCCGTTGAAAAAATTGCACCGCAGGTAGTGGGGCAATTTGGCCGCCTGACCGATACCCGACACCAGGCATACCTGGTGCGGTGATTTTTTCAGCTCTACCAGGGCGCTCTTAAAGGCCTCGAGTATTTTAAAATTCGGGCACCCCGGGCACCATTGGCTGATGACGTCGTTTTCAAATTCATTTTCTTTTGGCATCGAAATTCGTCCTTATAAAATTTGCAGTCATTGGTAGACCATCGAGCCGCTGAATGCATCCTTCAAACCGCACGGCATATTCGGAGCGCAACAAGCGGGCCAGCTGCCCGGTGGCATTACTTTCGACTGTCCAATATTTTTTGTTTGCCGGAAATACATAGCCCGGCAGCGGCCACATCTCGCTGAAATGAATCACGCCGGCCTTGATGCCGTCCTGCTTCAGCAGGTCAAGCGCTTCCATCATCGCCTCCCGCGTCGAGCCCCATCCCATCAGCACCGTATCGGCTTCATCCAGCGAAATTTCTTGGGGCGGCATGACCTCTTTTTTTAGTTTTTTAAGCTTGGCCAGGCGCTTTTGGGCCATCGGCAGGGCAACATCCGCCAGTTCCTCGGTAATATGGCCCCTTTCGTCGTGTTCATCGCTGTCGACGCCGACCAGATGTTTGCTTTGCCCGGGATACAAACGCGGGGAGATTCCGCTGTCGGTTAGTTGATAACGTCTGTAATTCTCGATGGCATCCGGATCGGCCATAAATGTTTCCGGTTTTATACCGTCAATATCAAACGCTTCATAGGAAAAGCCGGAATCGGCCAGAAACTGATCGGTTAACAGCAGCACCGGAATTTGATACTTGTCGGCCAGATTGAATGCGCGTACGGTTTTGTAAAAGGCATCCAGTGGATCCGATGCGGCCAGCACCAGCTTGGGAAATTCGCCGTGTCCCGCATGGATGACAAACAATAGATCGCCCTGGGAGGTGCGGGTCGGCAGCCCGGTGGCCGGACCCGGCCGCTGACCGACGACGATGACCACCGGCACTTCGATCATTCCGGTCAGACTCACGTGTTCCACCATCAATGCAAATCCGCCGCCGGCAGTGGCGGTCATCGCTCGGGTGCCGGCATAACCGGCACCGATGGCCATACCGATGGCCGCAATTTCATCCTCGGCCTGCTCGGCAAACACGCCGAGATTTTCGTTTTCAGCCAGATAGGTGATGATTTCCGTTGACGGTGTCATGGGATATGCGGAAATAAATCGGCATCCGGCATATGCAGCCCCCAGCGCAATCGCCTCGTTGCCGTTGATATGATAAAAACGACCATCCCTTTGCGGCAGGTTCCAGGGGCACATGCTTTTGCAGCCTTCATCAGCCAGCTGATACCCTTTCTCAGCAGCCAGACGATTCTTTTCCAGAATTTCGTCTCCTTTTTGACCAAACCGGCTTTCAATTTCCTTCTGAAGCGTTGCCAGATCGATTCCCAGGGCGCCGATCAAAGCGCCTACAGCCACCGTATTGGCATACATTTTTTTCCCCAGCTCTTCTTTGGCGACCTGGGCGAAAGGAATTTGGATGGAAGGGGCTTGCGATGATTCACCGGAAATCAAAATACCGCTTTTGCCGATAAGGGGGCGGTATTTTTCGACAGCCTCCGGGTTTAAAGCCAGCAGGATATCGGCTTTCGTCAGGGGCGCGTTGTGCGGTTTATCGCTGATGCGGATCGAATAGCTGTTCTGGCCGCCGCGGATGCGCGATTCATACTCCTGCCAGGTAAAAACGGCATAGCCCTGCGCTAAAACCGTGCGCGACACAATTGCGCCGATGGTCTGAATGCCTTCACCGGCGGCACCGGCAATCACGACGTTTACATCTTGCATGTTATTTAGTCTCCTCCAGGGGTTAGCAGTCTTCTGTTATTGCTCGGGTAACGGAACCTTGCCATTCGCCGGTAGCTTAATAACGCAGCAGATGGAAGCCTCCGGCTCGCCCGCTGGGTGAAAATTAATGAGATAAAATGATTTTAATCCTTTATACCTTTATACCTTTATACCTTGTCGGTATTTTGAACAAGTTTTATGAA
>JASFGN010000220.1:0-5905 GCA_050123735.1 Desulfobacterales bacterium
AAAGGGGCCTATTTATGCGCGGTAAAAAAGGAACGGGGCCAGGCAACACGGACCCTGCTCAAAGGTATCCTGCCAAAGGCGATACTGGCCACTCCGTTTCCCAAAACCATGCGCTGGGCGAATCAGGACATCAGTTTTGCCAGGCCAATTCATTCCTGCCTGGCCCTGCTGGGCTCCAAGATTATTCCTTTCAAGCTGGGAAACGTAAATGCCAATCGTTACACCAGCGGGCATTATTTTATGAATCCTGCCAGAATCAAAATTGATTCAGCCGATGATTATATCCGCCGGTTGAAAGGTGCCCGGGTAATTGTTGATCTGGTTGAGCGTTGCAAAGCCGTTGAAAGCGAGATTGCTGCCGCGGCAAAGAGAGTCGGCGGCCGTATTTTGCCTGATAAGGAATTAGTGGACATCGTCACTAATCTGGTGGAATTTCCGGTGGCCGTAGCCGGTGAATTCGATAAGGAATTTCTCGAACTTCCCGATGAGGTCCTGATTACCGCCATGCGAGAGCACCAGAAATATTTTGCGGTTATCAATAAGGCCGACAAGCTGATGCCTTACTTTATCGCCGTTAACAACACCAGAGCCCGTGATATGAAACTGGTGGCCAAAGGCCATGAGCGCGTGCTGCGCGCACGCCTGGCCGATGCCCAGTTTTTTTACGAGGGTGATCTGGAGGTCTCGAACAATCAGCGGGTCGAAAAGCTAAAAGGCGTTTTATTCCAGGCCCAGCTGGGTACAATGTATGCGAAAACCCAGCGCATCGCCAACATCGCTAAATTCATTGCTAAAACGGTGGATGTCGGGTTCACGGACGGAAAGCAGGAAAACGGGCTAAAAGCCCAGGTGGCGCGCGCTGCCAAACTGTGTAAAGCGGATCTGGTGAGCCAGGTGGTCGGGGAGTTTCCCAGACTGCAGGGTGTTATGGGCAGAGTCTATGCGACGATTGCCCGCGAGTTGCCAACGGTATCGGCTGCCATAGAGGAGCATTATCGACCCACCTATTCAGGTGGTCCGCTGCCGGAAACCATAACCGGTTCTGTTGTCAGTATCGCTGATAAAATCGATTCTATCTGTGGATGTTTCAGTGTGGGGCTCACGCCCACCGGTGCCTCCGATCCTTACGCCCTGAGGCGTCAGGGAATCGGAGTCATACAAATCATGAACGACAAGGGATTTTCTTTTTCTCTCAGAAAACTGATCAAAAAAAGCCTGAGCCAATTTGAATTAAAGGATTCGGATGCGCTGAAAACACTTACACGCAATGTTTATACCTTTTTGCAAAACCGCATCATCCAGCTGCTGGCCGATCAAGGATATGCAAAGGATACCATCGCTGCGGTTGTTGAGGTATCCGTCGATAATGTGCCCGATTTATGGAGCCGCCTGGAAGCCCTTGAATCGCTAAAGGCCAAGCCGGATTTTGAGCCTCTGGCGGTCGCCTTTAAGCGCGCGGTCAATATTTTAAAGAAATCGGGTAAGATGCAGGGTAGGCCCAGGCCCGGCGAATTAAAGGAAAATTTGTTTGAACATCAAAGTGAAGCAGCGCTATTTGCGGCCTATCAGAAAGTTGAAAAAAAGGTGTCAGATGCCATGCAAAAGGGTCTATATGAAAAAGCGCTGCAGGATATTGCCACCTTGCGCGGTCCGGTAGATGCCTTTTTTGATGGCGTGATGGTTCTGGCCGATGATAAAAGCGTTCGTCGGAACCGCCTGACCCTGCTAGAACAGATAGCAGCGCTTTTCGGTCAGATTGCCGACTTTTCAAAGCTATCCACCTGATAGCAGCCATGATAAGACTCAGGGCACCTTCGCCCTGTGTGCACATTCGTTGCGGTCAGTATGCTATTTTCGGATGCTGTCGGTGTTGCAAACCACCCTGAATTGATGTTATTCCGGCAGGGAATAGAGTGGGGGTAAATAACCTTGCCCTTTTTTTATTTCTGTGACGATCCTGTCGATATCCGCCACCTCCCATTCACCATCCTCACTAAATGCTTGCAGTCCCTCAAGATTTAAGGCAGAAGCAATCATTGTCAGATTAGCGCCGACGCGGTGCATGTCCCTGACGATTTGAAAAAGCTTTTCTTTCTGGGGATGATCGTGCCACGGGTGTTTTTTACCAATCAATATCACATCCGGACTTTTGCAGTCGTGCGCTTGCTGTTCAAAGGCAACTTTATCGATTTTCTGTGCAACCCTTCTAAGATCGTTGGCGATGTCACGCAGCTGCCGGGCCGTTAATTTCTGTCTGGCGCGATCTTCCTTAAGTTCCTGCCTGGCCAACAGCAATTCCGCAATTGCCCGTTCAATGATTTTGCCCTGAGTTTCTCCGGTCTTTTTTCTTGTTGTGTTCAGTTGGTGTTTCAAGGCCGCCGACAACTTGATGGTAATCGATTTTTGCTCATTTTCAAATTGTTTCCCTTTTGGATTCATGGCCTAAACCTTGTTTGATATATCCAAATTAGCGCATAAGCCGGTTAGCAAGATTGTTATGAAATATTAAATTGATGTCAACACAAAATTATCAGAAATATTAATTAGTTATTTTTTATTAGCCAAAATATTTTGTTGTAATTTATTTTTTGAATGAGTATCTATCAACTCATCATCTAATCGCCAGGCATGGGATTTGACCCACCTCTCATGAGTTATGCCCCAACAGCGCAATGTCTGGAGCCCTGGCAGTAATATCGATTAGATAAATTTTTTTCATTATTCCAATTAGTTATATTTTAAATTTCTAAAATTTCAGCATCTGGCACAGAAGTTGATTTCTGGTAATACACAAGCGGCAGTTTTTAACCGCGGCGGCACCTCAGCCAGGCGGCAACATATGAAGTGATACAGCGCATGTTTCATTTCTGGGATGCCGGCTTCGCCCAATTTCATTTTCCTACATTTTATCAACAGTTTATGAGCCAATTGAAAGGAGGAAGGACATGAAAAAAAATGTTGTACTTATGATCTTGGTGCTTTTGATGGGGGCAGTATCTATCAGCTGTCAGGCCCATCATGCGCCGGTCGTTCAACCACAATTTCAACCGGTGGATCTGAACGCCGAACTGAAATCAGGCGCCTATATGCCCAAAGTGAATAACTTTGCTGCCGTTTTGGATGCTTCCCCATCAACGCGCGATATGCAATCGGGCATGACGAGTTTTGAAGCATCCAAAGCATTTCTGTACCGCATGAATCGAACGATTCCGCAGATGGATTTGAATTCATCACTCAGATCGTTTGGCCACTGGCAGGATGGCGGGGAGACGACCCTGCATTACGGCCCTGCGCGCTGGCAGGCAGATGCTTTTCAAAGTTCGCTGGACGGCGTGCCGGAAGGAGGGGGTCGAAGCCCCGTAGATCAGGCTATTGATCTGACCGCCAATGATTTGAGCAGCATGTCGGGGCGAACCGCCATCATTCTTGTCGGCGACGGTCAGTACCGCGGTTTTGACGGCGCCGGCGCTGCCAAACGTCTGGTGGAGCGTTACGGGAGCAATGCCTGCATTCATACGGTTTTGACGGGCAGTGGCGGCCCCGAGGATATTGCCAGAATGAAACAGATTGCGGCTGCCAGCCAGTGTGGCAGTTTTGCAAACGCAAGCGAACTGCAGTCGCCGCAGGCCATGGCCGGCTGGGTGGAGTCGGTATTTCTGACGAAATCACCGAAGGAAGCTGTAGCACCGGCTGCTCCTTTAGACAGTGATGGTGACGGTGTATACGATAATGCCGATCAGTGTCCGGACACCCCCAAAGGCGCCACCGTGGATAAGCGCGGGTGCTGGGTGCTTACCGGCGTTACCTTTGATACTGCCAAATGGGAAATTAAATCCAGATACTATCCCAGACTGAACAGCGTGGTGACCATCCTGCAAAATAATCCAAATCTAAGACTGGAGATTGAAGGCCACACCGACAACCGGGGTTCAGCCGAATACAACCAGCGCTTATCTGAGAATCGTGCCAAGGCGGTCATGGATTATCTGATCGCCAGGGGCATTGCGTCAAATCGACTGTCGGCCAGAGGTTACGGTTTTGAAAGACCGGCAGCCTCCAATGCCACCGCAGACGGACGGGCGCAGAACCGACGGGTTGAATTGCGGCCCTTGCCGTAAACCTGCACCATATCCTGTAAACCCACAGGGGTGGATGCTTTTGCATCCACCCCCTTTTTTTCGGTTGAGCTGGATTCTGGACAGAGTGTGCTTTGGCCTTCGAATCCAAAATTTATATATTCTTAATATCAGTAATATCCAGACATAAGATTGAACAACGGACCCGTAATACTATCATCTACCATTCCTCCGAAACAGTGCAATTTTTTTTGCGCTGTAAACTTCTCTTTGGTAATTCAACCAATTGGAATTATAAGATTTAATTAAAAACAGACAAACCACGTCAACCGTTGTTGCGCCCTTCTGACAAATTTTCCCGTAACTAATTCTTCTACAACAAATTAGGTATAAAAATTTGTATTTTTGAACTTTTTTACAGGTGAAACATATCCTGCTGAAATTGCACCACTATATTTTATAGCCACCGATCCTATATGGCAGTTTCATAGATCTTTAGCCGACAATGCAACGAATATTATCGATTGTGGTATGACAGTTGCTCTTGATCGGTTCTAAACGCTCTAATGAGGAGTTTAGCCGTGAAGAAACGATTGCAGATAGAATCTAGCATCATTGAGTTCTTCATATTAATCATTTTAGCTATGACTTCGCTTTTATATCTAAATGGGTGCACAGATAAAGTCTTGCAAGTAGCAAAAGACAAGGCATCACCAGAAAATGTTGAATTTCGGGAAATTAAAAGTATTGTATCGGCAGTCAAAGATGAAAATGACGATATCTCAGTTTGTGTCAGCTTAAATGAATCCGGAGAATCGAAATTATATACCATTAGCCTTTCTCTACCCAGTTTGTCGGGAAATACTGATGCCATTGAAAAGCTTGGGCTTCGCCCTGAGGAATGTCTCTTTAATAAATGCCAATCGGTCAAAGAGAGAATATTTGAAGTTACTTTTGTGTATGATGAAACTGCTGGCGCTGCTAAATTCAAAGTTATGGGTCATATGTCTTCAGCGATGAGGGGCCCTGTTATTTTATGAAATATTTCCTATCCATTATGGCAATCGCATTTCTTTTAATTTCATGCGGCCATGGTATAACACTGCATTTCCCCAAAAATAAAAAACTGAACAACCCAGCCGAAATTATAGTAGTTCGAAACAAAAACTTAGCTTGTGGAGGACAGTCAACAAAAATTTTTCTTGATGGGCTGGAGATTGCACGACTTCGCAAAAGAAAACATACCGCTTTACTATCGAGATCTCTTCAGATGGACAAATTTTAAGGGAACGTAGACAGATTTTTATGGTAGAAGCATGCTTTTAAGGGGCACAAGGCGGGAATAAAGTAAATTGAAGTGTTTTTTCAAAATAGAGGACAACGCAGTGCGCTTTTTGCTGTTGAAGAATTTTCAGCGTAGTGCGCATGCAATCCGACTTCACATCGTCATTTACTTGTCAACACCACACTTAAAATTTCTCCAGCCTACACCAACTTTTAACCCTTTGAAAAACCTTGTGATATCCATTCCATATCACAACAACATACCCAATTAAAAAAGCCAACAATCTGAAGGTCAGGCTGAATTGTGTAAGTGGCACGATATTCACAATTTTGGCACTTGTAAAATATTGTAGACTTGTTTAAGCAATGTTGAGATGCAAGCGTTCATGATATGGAAAGAAAAAAAATGATAAATGTTTCAAAAGGATTATAAAAATTATGGCTAATTCCACAGATGAGTTGATTTTTGATGTTGATTTTGCACGCAAACAATTTCCGTTCTTTGATTTAGACCAATCTAATGAATGGGCTTTTTTTGATAATGC
>JASFGN010000221.1:0-5902 GCA_050123735.1 Desulfobacterales bacterium
AACCTGAAAACCGGTTCCTCACAAAAAGAGCACACAACCAGAGGCAAAAGTGCCAAGGTTATATCGTTGGACGATCTCAAGCGTAAGACTTAGATGTGATCCACCCGGTTCAAAGATTCAACGTTCAAAAGTTCAGAGGTTACACAACTGCGAAATAGTGTAGAATGCCATTGGACAAAGACCCGTAAATAAGTCAGTAAAACTACTCAACCGCCGAACCTTGAACCTTTGAACCCTAAACCTGTGAACCCTGAACCTTTGAACCCTGAAACCAAAATCGTCGTTTCCGCTTCCAGGCGAACCGATATCCCGGCATTTTACATGCCCTGGTTTATGGCGTGCATCGGCCGCGGTGTTTTTGAAGTGGTCAATCCGTTCAACCGCAAAGTCAAAGAGGTCCCCGCCACCCCGGCAGATGTGCACACCATCGTTTTCTGGTCCAAAGACTTTGACCTTTTTTTAAAACACAACTATGGCAAAAAACTGCAAAATGCCGGCTACCATCTTTTTTTCAACTTTACCCTCAATTCGGCATCCCCTCAGCTTGAGCCCCGGGTTCCCCCGTTGGATGTCCGCCTGGATCAGCTCAGACAACTTGGCAACCAATTCGGAGCCTCGGCTATCAACTGGCGCTTTGACCCCATCTGTTTTTACAAAATGGGTAACGGCAGGCTTGAGGATAATCTCAGCGATCTGAGACACATCGCTGCAAAAGCCGCCGCGGCTGGCATCAAGCGCTGCATCTCGAGTTTTATGGATCCTTATTCTAAAATTGAAAGGCGTCTGGCGACCCGCCCGGACTTTTCTTTTTGGGACCCGCCCCTGAAAACCAAGCTGCAGATTATCCGTAAAATGGAGAGGATTCTTGCTTCTGAAAATATAAAACTGATGCTCTGCTGTGAAAAAGAGGTCCTGGCGCAATTGACGGAAAGCACATCTGTCACCCGGGCATCCTGCATCCCCAATGACCTGCTCGCTGCTCTCTTTGGCGGAGCGCTTTCATTAAAACGGGACACCGGCCAACGCATTAAAAAAGGGTGCGGTTGCCGGGTCTCTGTTGATATCGGCGCCTACCATCAGCACCCCTGCTATCATAATTGTTTGTACTGCTATGCCAATCCCACCTCAAAATGACTCGGTTATCTCGTATTTATTGTCCATTTCCATATTTAGTGCTATTAGATTTTCAGATTTTTTATTAACCGCAGACGCACGCAGATTAACGCAGACAGTATCTTTTCCTTGCTCGACCTGAGCAAGGAAAAACTGCATGCCCTGCGGGCAGGCAGTTTAGTTTCCTTATTATAGAAAGGTTTATCGCAATATTATTCGCTAAAGCTACACAGAAAGTTTATGCCCGGATTTTTTATCGCGAAGCGATTGAGCGATATTGTCCGGTCAGTCGACCGGACAATAAAAATACAGTCTGCGACCGTCTGCGGTTGTCTGCGGTTAAAAAGCACAGCTATCTCCTGTACACGAAAGGGTTCTGAAAGGTCACATAAAAATTTGAAATCATATAAAATAATTAAATTATACAATGAAAATTGGATCGGTAAAACTCGAAAATAAAACGATACTGGCGCCTCTGGCCGGTATAACCAAATTACCTTTTCGACTGATTGCCAAGGAGGCGGGCTGTGCACTGGTCTACTCGGAAATGGTCAGTGCCCATGGCCTGGTCAACGGCTCTTACAGAACCCGACAGTTGCTGGATAGTCGTCCGGAGGAAAAACCGTTATCCGTGCAGATATTCGGCTCACAACCGGATGCGATGGCAGAGGCGGCCCGCTTAGTTGAATCGGCGGGCGCTGATATTATTGATATTAATTTTGGCTGCGCGGTTAGAAAAATTACCAAAACCGGTTCCGGGGTTGCGTTGATGCGAGAGCCCCATATCGCAGAGGCTGTCATTCGGTCCGTTCGTAAAGCGGTGGCCATACCCCTTACCGTTAAGTTGCGAAGCGGCTGGGATGCAACCGGCGCACAGGCATTTGAAATTTCCCAAATCGCTGAGTCCTGCGGTGTCGATGCAATTGCCATTCATCCCCGTACGGCCACCCAGGGGTTTAGCGGTCGGGCGGACTGGCGCATCATCAAAGAGTTGAAAAAATGCGTTGCTGTTCCGGTAATCGGCAACGGCGATATATTCAGCGCCGAGGACGCAATGGCCATGCTGGAGCAAACCGGATGTGACGCGATTATGATCGGCAGAATGGCTATCGGAAATCCATGGATCTTTTCCCAGGTGCGCGCCCGCATGCGCGGGGAGACTGCACCCGATATCGATCTGGACCAGCGATTCGACATTATGAGACGCTATCTGCGTGAATCTGTGAAATATTTTGGCGAGAAAATTGCGTGTCGGATGATGCGCAGCCATCTGTGCTGGTTTGCCAAGGGCCTTCGAAACAGCAGCCAATTTCGCAAATCGATAAACCACATTGCAACCCAGGCGGAGGCCCTCCAACGCATCGAAGCCTATCAAAATTCTCTGCAAGCGGAATGAGGTCCGGCGAAAAAAATATCACGCCAAGGCGCAAAGACGCCAAGTTGTTAGATATTTATAAATTGTTTTCTTTGCGATCTTTGCGGCTTTGCGTGAGTTAACTCAAAGCGGGAATTTTCAATTTAAGGTCACTTCAGGTGCTATTATTTACTTTACACGGACGGAGCTGCCAGGCTTAATCCCCCTGTTGGTCACAATAGCCGCCCTGGCCTTGTCGGTTTCAACTTCGGTAATTTTAATTTCACCAATTTTCTGCCCGCGAACAAAAAACCGCTGTCCGGACAGCCCCTCTAACACCCTGCTGGTATCGTAGACATCAAACTCATCTCCCGGCGCCAGGCCGGCATCGCTTCCGGCAGAAAGCGTAAGGGTATCATCATCAACCGCAATAACAAAACCACTCCAGGCCTGATCTTCGATCGACCAGCAGATGGTTTCGCCGATTTCGCCAAGAAGATCTGTCAGGGTTTCATTTAAATCGGGCAAGATCATTTTACCTTCCGAGCGCATCAATTCGTAGTCCAGCTCTTCTATTTCGACTTTGCGGCTGAAGCTGTGATCCAGAATCTTGCTGCCGCTTTCGGTATCGAATACCTCGACACTAACCAAAATCTGAATCAAATGATGCGAATCTTTCCAGATCATCCCCTGCAGTTCATCCAGAATACCAATATCGTCCAGGCTGCCGGTGATGATCGCATTCAACCCCAGCTGCCTGCCGATCAGCGCCAGGGCATAATTGTCAACCTCACCGTTTTCCAACAATGGCAGTTGCTGAAAGCCTTCGAGACTTTGATCTGAATCCGAATCTGGCACGCTGACATCATCACATTCATTGTTCAGGTATTCGGGAATACCCTTGAGAAAAAGTTGGGTGAAATCATTGCCATGATATAGCGATTTATTCTCAAAGCCAATGATGGTCGCCATTCGTTGAAGGTCATCATCAGAAAACCGTATGGTGCGCTTGATTTTCTCGGTGGTTTTTGTGACGGTCTCTGCGGTTTTGTCCACGGTTTCCCGATAGGAACACCCCATGTATGCCAGGCTCAAAAAACCAATTAAAACTGCCACCAAATGTAAAGACAGCCGATGGCGTGGGGATTTTAAAATGTGAATCATGATGGTTACCGAGTCACCTGAAACCGTTTTGCGGTCTCCGTAAGGTCAGAACCGCATCGGGGGTTGTTGCAAAATCGATTGATCTCGTCGATGATATTAAATAGATAATAATTTTTGCGATGTCAAATCAACGGTATCCTGGGATACGTGTTCTCGGCTTGCCGCAACGCTGCCGGCCACAACAGGATCCTGGTGCGGACATATAACGGTTAACAATTATTGTATCTTAAACCGCTTCAACGGGCTAACGGGCAACGGGCTCAACCCGCGAAGCCTGGATACATTTTTAGGACCGGTTTTAATTTTCAGATCCAATTTTGAACGGACCGGAGGCTTTCATATTCGCATTAATTTTCATTCAAAAAGGAGAGATAGCTTATGGCCTCAATAGATGAACAGGTTTTAAGGGCGACCAAAGAAATTGTCGTTAAATTCATTGAAGGCGGTCGAATATCACCGGCCAGTTTTACAGATGCTTTTAAAAATATTTATGACACCGTCCACGACACGGTCAAAGGTCGCACAAACCCTTTACCTTCAGATGATCCTGAAGTGTAATCGCTGCAGGCAGACAGCCTCAGTGGGCTTCGGCCCAGTTGTCGCCCACAGCCAGGTTCACTTTGAGCGGCACTTTTAACTCCCAGACACCTTCCATTATTTTTTTGACCAGTGTCTGTAGCGCATCCAGCTCATGCGGGGGGACCTCGAAAATAAGCTCATCGTGAACACTGAGCAGCATGTCTGATTCCAGTTTCTTTTGCCTGATGGCGCCGGCCACATTAATCATAGCCAGTTTAATCAGATCGGCGGCGGATCCCTGAATCGGCGTATTAATCGCCGTCCGCTCGGCAGCCTGACGTACGACCCGGTTGCGACTGTTGATATCCGGCAAAAGACGGATACGCCCCAGCAAGGTGCCGGTCCGTTTCGACTGATTGGCTGCTGTGAGGGTCTCATCGATAAATGCTTTCACACCCCTGTAACGGGCAAAATAATGATCAATATAGGTTTGGGCCATCTTCTGCCCGATATTGAGCTGTTTGGAAAGTCCGAAGGCACTCATACCATATATAATGCCAAAATTAATCGCCTTGGCCTGTCGTCGGAGCTCATCGGTTACCTCTGATGGTGATACCTGAAAAACCTCGCTGGCAGTGCGTGCATGGATGTCTTCGCCGTCTAAAAACGCCTTGATCAGAATCCGGTCATCAGAATAGTGGGCCAGAATTCGTAACTCCACCTGGGAATAATCCGCCGAAACCAGTTTCCAGCCTTTACGGGGTATAAAAGCCCTGCGGATCTCCATGCCTTCAGCGCTACGAATGGGAATGTTCTGCAAATTCGGGTCGGAGCTGCTCAAGCGTCCGGTGGCCGTTACGGTTTGGTTAAAAGACGTATGAATGCGGCCGGTCTCTGGGTTCACCAGATCAACCAGGGCGTCGGCGTAAGTGGATTTTAATTTTGACAGGGTGCGATGTTTTAAAACCAGCGCCGGCAATTCGTGTTCTTCAGCCAGGCGCGTCAAAACATCCACATCGGTTGAATATCCGGTTTTCTTTTTGGTTTTTTTCAATACCGGTAACTGCAGCTTGTTGAACAGAATGTTGCCCAGCTGCTGGGAAGAATTGATGTTAAATTCCTCACCGGCAAGACCGTATATACTGCCTTCCAGCGCTTCAAGCTGATGCGCAAAGGATTTGGATAGTTCATGCAGTCGCTCGATATCAACGCAGGTACCTGTCATTTCCATATTCACCAGCACTGGCACCAGGGGCATTTCGACGTTTTCCATCAGATGCTGCAGATCAATTTCCTGTAATTGCGGCATCAGAACATCCCGGGCCATCAGGGTGATGTCGGCATCCTCGCAGGCATAAGGCACTGCGCTGTCCAATAGAACCTGATTAAATGCCAATGCGTTCTTACCTTTGCCGGCAACTTGCTGATAGGGAATTGTTTTATGTCCTAAAAAATCCAGAGCAATCTGATCCAGATTGTGAGCTCTTTTGGAAGGATTCAGCAGGTAGGAGGCAATCATGGTGTCAAAAATGACACCATCCAGCTGAACGCCATGACGGGCCAGGACGATCCAGTCATATTTTATATTCTGGCCGACCTTTTTAATCTCCGGATTCTCCAGTATAGGCTTGAGCTTGTTTAGCACTTCGGTCAAGCGGAGCTGCGGCGGGGCGCCTATGTAATCATGGCCACAGGGAATATAGAAGGCTTCGTTGGCCTGCAGGGCAAATGATAGCCCCACCAGGCGGGCTC
>JASFGN010000222.1:0-5872 GCA_050123735.1 Desulfobacterales bacterium
CATTTGTGCAGCTGTACCAAGGGGGACTTTCATTGCTTCAAGGCTGTTCAGCGTGCAGGGAAATCGGTTCATCAGGTTATCCGGCATAAAAGAGCTCCTTCGGGTTCAAAGTCGGGATTCCAGAAAGTGCAAGATATGTGCCGATCTCGATGTTATCTGAGACCTCTAATGTTGGGTACCGGAAATAATTTACAAAAAAAGAGCCGGCCATGTCGTTTTCCGTCCCCGCATGGCGAAATTTCGCTTCTGATGTGTAAAAACGAATGTGCTCAAAATATTAGTATATGTGAATAAAGAACACATCGCTCAAATCAAAAAAGAAAAGTGATCCCCGATTTAAAACAGAGAGGAGCAGTCGCTCCTCTCTGCCTTTCTCACACACGGTCCTCTTTATGCTGGGGCATTCATTTAGGGTATGATTTCAGGATTCATATTTCAATTAAGAAATTAAAACCGTTATATCTGATTTTGTGTGTGGCTTTTGATTTGGTTTGTGAGATCAAATCTTCAAAATAATACCCATTATAGTGAGGATTCGCTTTCAAGCTTTTTCTACAGGCCATGGCGTTGTAGAACTTTTAACGGAAAATTCGGGATACAGGTCCAACGCCCTTTGGGCTGAAGCCTCAGCCTCCGGTTACCGGGACAGTCTTTTATTTTTGGGAATAGAAAAGACCGCTGATACCCGCTCAGCGGTCCTTTCTCATTATTCTCCAACACTGAAAACTATTCACTTTTATAAGGTTTTTAGCCTATGATGAAATAATGTTGGAAAAAAGCCGAACCCATCGTGAGATGCGGGCGGAAAGCTGCGGTTCTTAGAAAACTCCGTTCTTTTTGTTCTAACTCACATCTGTTTACCACTAAGAAAGCCGAGTTGCCGAGAGTGACATCGTAAAGGTCACATCAAAGGTGGTTCGGCTTTTTATTGTTATGGAAGGCGAAATGAAAAGAATCAAAGCATCATACGTGTCACCTTAGTAGCTCAGAATTTTATTGGCAGTTGTGGTCTTGGGTGTTCTCAGCTGAAAAGCCCATATGTCAAGTTAATAAGCTAAATACAACCGGAATAAAAGAAGGTGAGGCAAAGGAAGAATTTACGGTGATGGTGTCAATATAGCAGCCCGGGTGGAGGCTCTTGCTGAGGCTGGAGGAATTGCATTTTACTGTTATGTGCCAAATCTTGGCAGGCAGCCCGAATTAACCCAAACAGCTATTTCTGTTTTGTATATCAAAATTCGCAGATCGCACCACCACCAGGGCCCTTAATAGACCTCTTTTATATCCTTTACAAACCTATCCCAAAGCGCTGTTGATGAAAAATGGCCGCTACATTTTGGATTGCCTG
Organism: Desulfobacterales bacterium; assembly: GCA_050123735.1. GTDB lineage: Bacteria > Desulfobacterota > Desulfobacteria > Desulfobacterales > JAHEIW01 > JAHEIW01. The sequence continues at coordinate 1,349 of JASFGN010000222.1, forward strand.
ATGAAATGATCAATTGTTAAAGTCGCTTAAGGTTTTTTTACGGTTTTGACCTAAATCAATGGCATTGTTTCACTTCGCTGGTAAATTAATTGTAAGATCATCACCACCCCTCTCCCGAAGGAGGCCTAAAATATGTGTGAAAGCTATAAAACAAAATGTGTCTGCGGGCAAAAAACCGCCGAAATATTTTTCGGCAAAATGGTTCTGACGGCATCCTCGGTGACCAAAGTCTTTTGCCCCGACTGCAGCCAGGATATAGACACCGAGCGTGCGGACCGCGTCTGGGACAACAGCTGGGTTCTTGAACTGGATATGGATATTTTGCGCACGCATGCCGCTTCGATGGGGATCGCTCCTCGGGAAGTGACCGCAGCCTGGGTGTTCGATCAGGGGTACGCCACCTGGGTTGGCATCACCCCGGATGATACCGAAAGAAGAAATCAGGAGCGTGCCGAGATTCAGAAGCTCGCCCAAACCGATTTACTTGCTTACTACCAGGCAATGAAAGACTGGGGTTTGAATCGTGAAAAGAAGTTTATGGAAGAGGGCTGGCGCAAGATGAAGGCCCCTGCCTGACAACAGATGCAAAAATTCCCTGCTTTTATTTGCATCGCAGATAAAATTCTAGCGACCCACAGATCAAGAGGGCAGGATAAACCCCATCCTGCCCTCTTGGTTTCTAAACGTCATTTTTTATTTCAACCTAACCGTCGTCGCGTTACTTTTCTGATGGGCTCATGTGTTTATTGAATCGCATTTTTATAGTTTTCGTTCACTTTTTCCCAGTTGATCACATTAAAAAATGCTGCAATGTATTCCGGCCGGCGGTTCTGATATTTTAAGTAATAGGCATGCTCCCAGACATCCAGGCCCAGGATCGGTATGTGACCCTGGCTCAAGGGGCTGTCCTGATTGGGCGTGGTGGTGATGTCAATTTCCCCGTTGTTAACGACCAGCCAGGTCCAGCCGCTGCCGAAGAGCAGGGCGGCTGAATTTGAAAATTTTTCCTTAAAGGTGTCATAATCACCGAACTTGGCGGTTATCGCTTTTGCGACCGTGCCCCTGAAATCGACCTCTTTCCACAGCAGGGGCCAGAAAAAGCTGTGGTTGGCATGCCCGCCGCCGTGATTTCTGACGGCGGTTCGAATATTCTCTGGAATAGCACTCAGATCCGATATGAGTTCTTCTGCGCTCTTCTTTTGTAAATCAGGATGTCCCTCCAGAGCCGCATTGAGTTTATCGACATACGTCTGGTGATGTTTGGTATGGTGAATTTGCATGGTTTGTTCATCAAAATACGGTTCCAAGGCATTATGTGCGTATGGAAGCGCGGGTAATATATGGCTCATGTTTGCACCTCCGTTGATCGTTTCGATATTATTTTAAAAAAATAGAAGCGACAATTTTATTTATGAAATGTTGTATGTTAACTATAAGCACTAAATTTGATCCGACAACTGTTTGTCAATGTCGAAAAATATATAAATATAAATAAATTAAAGTGTTTATCAGAATTTTCCGGCTCGGAGGCCTGTCGATGACCCGCTTTAAAGTGGTTTCGAACTTCCTGGGATTGACCCAAAGCACAGTGGGGTTGTTGTTTATGGTGGTCCTGGTGGGAATGGGCGAGCGCATGGCAGAGCGATTCCTGCCCATCTATTTACTGGCTTTGGGCGGCGGGGTGATATCGATCGGCCTGTTAAACGGGCTGGATAATTTCCTGTCGGCCGTTTATGCCTTTCCGGGGGGATATCTTTCCGAACGCATTGGCGCCAAGCGTGCGCTACTGGTATTTAATTTCATGGCCATGGCCGGTTTTTTAATCGTGATTCTGATCCCGACCTGGCAGGCGGTTTTAATCGGCGCGGTTTTTTTTCTGGCCTGGTCGGCCATTTCCCTGCCGGCAACCATGGGCCTGATCGCCAAAGTGTTGCCGACCCACAAGAGAACCATGGGCGTTACCATGCATTCGCTGGTGCGCCGCTTTCCCATGGCTCTGGGACCGGTACTGGGCGGTCTGTGCATCGGTGTGTGGGGGGTTGAGCAGGGTGTTCGCATGGCGTTTGGTATGGCCCTGGCCCTATCCATTTTGGCTGTCATCCTGCAGCAAAAATTAATCGAGGACGATACCCGCTCTGCGTCGACGAACCCTGGTGAGCTCAGGCCTGAAAAAAATCCCTTGAAATTGTTTCGGTCGATGGATGCTTCGCTCAAGCGTTTGCTCGTATCCGATATCCTCATTCGTTTCTGTGAACAGATTCCCTATGCGTTTGTCGTGGTCTGGTGCATGCAGACCATTGATCGGCCTGTTACGGCTTTCCAATTCGGCCTGTTGACCGCCATTGAAATGGCCACCGCGGTTCTCGTCTACATCCCGGTTGCCCACCTGGCCGATAAAACCACCAAGAAGCCTTTTGTGGTGGCCACCTTCGTCTTTTTTACCTTATTTCCGCTGGTGCTCTTGTTTTGCCGGTCGTTTGTGTGGCTGGTGCCGGCATTCGTTCTCAGGGGCTTAAAAGAGTTCGGTGAGCCGACCCGCAAAGCGCTCATACTGGATCTGGCCCCGGAATTTTACAAAGCGGGAATGTATGGTTTTTATTATTTTATAAGGGATCTGTGCGTTTCGGTAGCGGCCTTTGGCGGCGCATTTTTATGGCAGATGAGTCCGGCAACCAATCTGATCGTCGCCTTTGCATTTGGTGTGGCGGGGACGATCGCATTTGCCCTTTACGGCACCGATGTTCGTCTGGCAGGCCGGGAGTGATTTCAGGGTGCTTTTAGCAATGCCGGGGATACCTCTCCGTCGCCCCGATTGCGTCCACTATGTGATATTCAGTTGATTGCCATCAGGGCATCGGTCTGCCGAAGCGTATCGGGTGACGATTTCTGAGACGGTGTCGATTATTAAAAGCCCAAAAAGGTCTGAGTCAACGACCACCCGCATAGCGGATAGTTTGGATTTCCGGCCGTAGGACGGAAAAACAAGCGAACGTCAGTTCGCAATCTTTGTGTTTGTGAGCGGGGGTGCGGCACCCGCTCGGTATACAAACAACCACCCGGTTTGGAAAACCCAATCAGACGGATTCCACGCTGACAATTTCAGGGATTTTCTTTTTGACATAAGCTTCGATACCCTGCTTGAGGGTCATCTGTGACATGGGGCAGCCGCCACAGGCGCCTGTTAATCGAACTTTGACGATGCCATCGACAACATCGACCAGCTCGACATCACCACCATCGGCCTGAAGGGACCCTCGGATGTCATTCAACGCGCTTTGAACTTGCTCTTTCATTTTTTTTCTCCCGGATTATTGGGGTTGATGTTTCATAACGCATTTTGCTTACTGGTTTAAAGTATACCACTTTGTGACATCGGTCAAGGCCATATTGTCGCTTGTCATCAACAGCGTCCAGCCCAGGCAGTCTGTTGCCGGATCTAAAACACACAGACTTTGATAAACAAGGTTTCAGTGTTCAGGTGTCAGGTATCAGTCTCTGGCCCGAAGGGCCTGGTTTGGGCTTTGAACTGTTGGGCCCAAAAACATTTCGAAAGAGATTTAAGATTTCGATGTGACACGCATTACCCTGACACCCGAAACATGACATTTACCGGGTGATCATGCTTTCAGGCATCAGAACGCCCGTTATTTCTCCGCGGGCGCACTCACGGCCGTTGGCGGAGAGGGTGACGGCCACAACCACTTTGCGCTCCTGGACTTCTTTTACGCGGCCGCGCAGCTCAAGAGCCGCATCAATCGGTGTCGGCGCCAGATAATCCACATGCAGCGAGGCGGTCACGTAGCGAATGGGGGGATCAGATCCCGGTTCTCGTTTTTCAGAACGATATTTGGCGGCGGCTGCCGTGCCGGTGCCGTGACAATCAATTAGCGAGGCAATCAGGCCGCCATAGACAAAACCGGGCACAGCCATGTGATAGTCTTTGGGGACAAAGCGGCATACCGTTTCATTTCCGTCCCAGTAACTTTTTATCTGTAAACCATGTGTGTTTAAGCGCCCACAGCCGTAGCAATGACTGTATTCATCGGGATAGTAATCCTGGATGGCCTTTTCGCTCATGTCATTTCCTCCATAAATTTTTATCGACTATCAGTTTACGATTCCGGTACAGCGATATTAAGAAAAGCTTCCTTACAGCAAAATTCTAAACACGAAACCATGGATCTGCAATCTGGAATTAATTGAAAACAAAAAAAGACGAGAGCTGGATTGCCGGTTGAATGTGCTGCATCCCCGCGCGGATTACCGCAAACGATAGATGCTGAAAAATCCAATTGACACATCACTTGCTGATGGGTTAATCATTAAGCGTTCCTCAATAAGCCACGTATCACTCCTGTCAACCCTGCATGATTTCCAAAACCGGTACCCATCTCAATATATAGGGTGGGAGGGGCTTTCAAATGACTGAATCCATTTACCAGCTTCTGGCCAGAATTGGCTATAGCCACCCGCTGCACCCGCCGGCCACCCATCTGCCGGCCGGCCTGATTATCGGCGGGTTTT
>JASFGN010000223.1:0-5856 GCA_050123735.1 Desulfobacterales bacterium
ATTGACCGAATGCCGTGGGCTTTTCTTTACGCAATTTTGGTCTTCTTTGCTTTCGGTGCAACAAAAGGCGTCATTTGGACTTCGGTTTTATATGGGATCCTTTTTCTTTGTGAGCTCACGATCCCCAGTGATAACCTTACGGCACAGGGGATAAAGATTCGGTTTTACCTTGTTTTACCGCTGATGATCATAGCGACTTTCTTTTTCGAACGCCTGAAGAAAAATTATCAGCTGCAACTCATCAACCATCAGCAATCCTTACAGGAATCCGAAAATCGATATCGCCAGGCATTTGAACAGCTAAAGGAGGAAATAAACGGTCGCCAGCAGGCAGAAAAAGAGTTTCATCAAATTGAAAATCGTTTCCGCGAAATGGCGGATAACATCCGGGAGGTTTTCTGGCTGTTTGATTGGATCCAACAAAAAGTGATTTATGTCAGCCCCGCTTACGAGACGATCTGGGGGCGATCGGTCGAGGATCTTTACGATCGATATGAAGAATGGAACCAAAGCATCCATCCGGATGATTTGCAATATGCCAACGAAAGTTTCCAGACCATTGCCCAAAACGGTGGCGGTGAAATCAGAGAGTACCGTATCGTACGGCCGGATGGCTCTGTACGCTGGATTTCAGACAGAGGTTTCACCATCTCAGATAACAGCGGAAAAGTTGTTCGCATTGCCGGCATCGCAGAAGACATTACCGAGCGCAAGCAGGCGGAAATGTCCTTGCGGGAAAGCGAGGAACGCTTCAGGGAGCTGGCCGAGCTGATGCCGGAAACCATTTTTGAAATAGATTTGGACGGCAATCTGATCTATGTAAATCGCAACGCCTTTAACTACTTCGGATATACCCGATCGGATCTCAAAAATGGCTTAAAAAGCCTGGATATGCTGATCCCCAAAGATCGCCAGCGGGCCGCTGAAAATACGGTTAAAATACTGAAAGGAGAAAAAACCGGTATCAATGAATATACAGCCCTGCGGAAAGACGGCTCGACTTTCCCGGTAATGGTCCACTCGGCGCCTATTTTTAAGCAAGGCCAGCCGGCGGGCTTAAGGGGTTTTATTATTGATATTTCCGACCGCAAAAAAGCCGAAGAAGAGCGCCGTAAACTGGAGGTACAGTTTCAACAGGCCCAGCGCTTTGAGGCCCTGGGCACCCTTGCCGGCGGTATTGCCCATGATTTTAACAATCTTTTGATGAATATTCAGGGAAACACCTCTTTGATGCTCTGTGAAATCAAAAAATCCCATCCGTATTACAATATGCTCAAAAATATTGAAAAGCAGGTCAAAAGCGGTGCCCAGCTGACCCGACAAATGCTCGGATACGCCCGCAAGGGAAAATTCAATGTCAAAGCCATCGACTTAAACAAGGTTGTGAATGAAAGCGCCGAAACCTTCGGCAGAACCCGCAAAGAAATTACGATTCAGCGCGATTTTGCAGATGACCTGTATGCCATTGAAGCTGACCGGGGACAAATTGAGCAGGTGCTGTTAAACCTGTACGTAAACGCTGCCGACGCCATGCCCGGCGGCGGGCACCTCCATCTGAAAACCAAAAATGTGAGCTATTTGAATATCAAAAGCGATCAGTATAAGCCTCAGCCGGGCAATTATGTGCAGCTCACCATCAGCGACAGCGGTATCGGGATGGATCAGCATACCGTGGAGCACATTTTTGATCCTTTTTTTACCACCAAGGAAATGGGACGGGGCACCGGTCTGGGGCTGGCTTCGGTTTACGGTATTATCAAAAGCCATGACGGTTATATCGATGTGACCTCTGAAAAAGGGCAGGGGACAACCTTCACCATTTTCTTGCCCGCCACCCACAAAACGATTGAAGACCGGGCCGGGGCGGCCGCAGAACTCATCCGGGGCAGTGGAACGCTTTTGGTCGTAGACGATGAGGAGCTGGTGCTGGATGTAGCCGCCAACATGCTTGAAAAATTAGGCTATACCGCGCTGAAGGCCCAAAGCGGCAATGATGCTGTAGACATCTTTGAAGCCCACAAAGATGAGATTAAATTGGTTGTTCTGGATATTATCATGCCGAACATGGGTGGCAGTGACGTCTACGATAAGATCAAAATGATCAATCCGGATGTGAAAGTTCTGCTATCGAGCGGCTACAGCGTGGATGGGCAGGCCATTGAACTGCTGGAACGCGGCTGCGACGGCTTTATGCAAAAACCGTTTACCATGGAAGAGCTGTCGGGAAAGGTCGAACAGATTCTCAACCGGTAAAGATACTTATTACCTGAATTTTGCACGAGTGGGAGGCTTTCATATGCAAGGCATTTCAGGGCGAAGCTATCCCGCTAAGGCGGGATGCTTCGCTCTGAATAACGCAGCAGATGGAAGCCTCCGGCTCGCCCAAAGGGTTAAAATTAATGCGATAAAATGATTTTCATTCATTTTCCCGAGCAGGTATTTTTTTGCACCGTCATAATTTGCTTGCCGTGCTACGATTAAAGGCAATCCAAACTTCGCATTAATTTTCATGCAAGATTCAGGTATTAATAATCCCGCCTTTGCTCAACTCATATCCGTGCTTTTAATTTTATGCGGGTCTGTTTGCTGCTTTTTCTTGACACCTGCGCGCCATAATTTTATTTATATCAAATATACATACTCTGCTCGGTGCTTTTATGCAATCCATTCTGAAGCGCGTTTGAAATTGATTTCCGCTGAAATTGCATCTCTTCTGCTCAGTTTCTGAAACAATTAAGCCGATTCACCCTTGGTTTGGGAAATTGACACCATCTAATTATTGAAAAAGCAGCTTTCATTCAAAAAAAATATCGTTTGGACGAATGCCGGCATTAACCTTTATTTGCGCCTGTGTGCGAAAAAAGGAAATGAAAAATGGAATGTCCAAATTGCCAGGTCGTCAATCGAAAAGCGGCTTCCTTTTGCCTGGAATGCGGTACCGAGCTGGTCATCATATGCCCCGACTGTAAAAAATCACTGCCGCCGAAAGCCAAGTTTTGTGACGCCTGCGGCCTTGATTTGCGCCGACAGCAAAAGGATGCGCCAAAGGTTACAGAGCTGTCACTGCAAAAGGAAACCCTTTCCGCCAAACCCATTGCCAGTGAGCGCAAGCACGTCACGGCTCTGTTTTCCGACCTTTCCGGCTACACCGCCATGAGCGAGCGGCTGGACCCTGAAGAGGTCAAAGAGATCACCGCCAGGATCTTTGATGAAGTCTCCAAAATCATCGGCAAATATGAGGGCTTTGTCGAAAAGTTTGCCGGCGATGCGGTCATGGCGCTGTTCGGTGCCACCGAGGCCCACGAGGATGATCCGGTACGTGCCATTAAAGCTGCCAGAGAAATCCACAACCGGGTCAACGCTTTAAGCCCGCAATACGAAGAGCGCATCGAGCAACCGCTGGTGATGCACAGCGGGATCAACACCGGACTGGTGGTCACCGGTGACATCGATCTGGAAAAAGGCACCCACGGCGTGGCCGGGGATACCATCAATATAGCCGCGCGTTTGAGTGACCTGGATATGGCCGACGAAATTCTGGTGGGCCCGGATACCTTTTATCAATCCGAGGGCTATTTTGATTTCAAAGAGCTGGCGCCGGCCACCGTCAAGGGCAAATCCAAACCGGTCCGGATTTATAAGGTCATCGGCCAAAAAGAACAGCCCATTAAACTCCATCGTCTGCATGGCCTGAAGGCTGATCTGATCGGTCGTAAAGCGGAAATGACTCTACTTTCCGATGCCGTCCAGAAATTGAAAGACGGAAGTGGTGCGATTGTTTCCATTTACGGTACTGCGGGCACCGGCAAAAGCCGGCTCATCCAGGAATTCAAAGCCTCCTTGAATCTGGAGGAGATTCAATGGATGGAGGGCAATGCTTTTCCGCACAGTCAGAATATTCCTTACGCCCCTTTGATCAATCTTCTAAGTCGATCACTTTTAATTAGAGAAGGCGATCCACCGGAGGAAATCAGGGAAAAAGTTGAAGAAGGGCTAAAAAGTTTAATTGGCAAAAATCAGGATTTAGTTCCATATGTTGGCAGCCTTTTTTCGCTCAGCTACCCGGAAATCGAGGACGTCAGTCCCGAGCACTGGAAAGCGCAACTGCAGAAGGCCATCCGGACGATTCTCGCCGCTCTGGCGAAAAGAGCTCCGACGATTGTCTGTCTGGAAGACCTCCATTGGACCGATCCCTCATTTTTAGAGCTGATCCGACTGCTCATATCCGAATTCAGAGACCCGGTGTTCTTTGTGTGCGCGTATCGACCCGTCATTTCTTTATTCACCGGCCACCAGTTGAGCAGCATGAGCCTGCCATACCGGGAAATCCGCCTTCAGGATCTTTCGATATCCGAGTCTCAGGGCATGGTTGAATCCCTATTGAAAACCGACACCATACCGTCAGAGCTGCAGCGCTTTTTGCAGGATAAAGTCGAAGGCAACCCTTTTTACATAGAGGAGGTCATCAACTCTCTGATCGAATCGGACACCCTGATTCGTGACAACAGCAGCTGGAAGCTGACCCGGGAAATAACCGAAGCCGAAGTATCATCGACCATCCATGGGGTGATCGCCGGCCGGCTTGACCGCCTGGAAAAAGAAAGCAAGCGCATCTTGCAGGAAGCTTCGGTGATCGGTCGATCCTTTTTTTATGAGATTCTAAGTCGCGTCACCGATCTGAAACAGCAAGTCGACCGGAGCCTGCGCAGTCTGGAGCGGTTGGATCTGATTCGCGCCAGAGCGCTGCAGCCGGACCTGGAATATATTTTCAAACACGCCCTGACCCAGGAAGTCGTATACAATGGCCTGCTTAAAAAAGAGCGCAAGCTCATTCATGAGCGCATCGGGCTGGTCATGGAACAATTGTTTCGCGACCGGCTACCCGAGTTTTACGAAACGCTGGCCTATCACTTTCAGCAGGGCAAATCCGCATTGAAAGCAGTAGAATATCTGATGAAATCCGCTGTAAAAAGCCTGAAAAGATATTCACTGGACGAAGCCCACAAATACTTCCAGGAAGCGTACGATATTCTTGGCAGCCGACCGGAAAAAACGTTGGAGGATAAGAGGCTGATTGTTGATCTTATTCTGGAATGGGCCCTGGTATTCTACTACCGCTGCGATGGCATCGGTTGGAAGAATATGTTTGAATCGCACAAGGAGCTGGCCGAATCCATTGATGACCCGGAACGGCTCGCTATGTTCTATGCCTGGCACGGTTTTGTCTTTTTAAGCGAAGACAACGAGAAAGCGATGAATTTTCTTCAAAAGGCACTTGATATTGGGGAAAGATTGGAAAACCAAAAGCTAATTGGATATGCCTGCACCTGGCTTACATGGATATGCAGCGATTTGAGTCGGTACGACGAGGCTTTTGAATATGGCGCACGCGCCCAGGAAATTTCTAGATTGGTCGAATCCGATCATTATTTATACTTTAAATCTCTCGGTGCAATTGCGACGTGTTACTGGGAAATGGGCGCAACAAAGAAATTAAATGCTGTTGCGAAAGACCTTCTGGATTATGGTAATAGTCATTCCAATATCCGATGCCAGACAATGGGCCATATGGCGATGGGAGGGGTAGATAATTTAGTCGGAGATATTGCAGGGTTTATTGAAAATTTCCAAAAGGCAATAGTTGTCTCAGCAGATATCATGTATGATGTCTCTGCCAAAACATGGCTGGGAATGGGCTATGCGTTAAATAACCAGATTCAGGAGGCCGAAACATTATTAAAGGAGGTTGTCGCTTTTTGTGAAAAAAATGAATTTGACTGGGCCGGAATGCCGGCGCGGCTTTTTCTGGGCACAACCCTGGTCGCCAAAGGCAATATGCGTCAGGGATTCAAAATG
>JASFGN010000224.1:0-5838 GCA_050123735.1 Desulfobacterales bacterium
AGTATCCCATTTCCGACCAATGGCACAATCCTTGCTAAAATCATTGAAAATAATAATGATTCTGAAACTCTCCTGAAGCTTCATATAAAATTAATCGGATAATTTCCGACAGTTAAATTCAATTAAAGCGTTAAAACGATGGAGGAGTTGATCCGTGGATATCACAACTCTCATTGGAATAGTGGTTGCGTTTGGCCTGGTTATTATTTCCATCCTGATGGGTGGTGATGGGACCTGGTTTATCAATTATCCGTCTGTGATGATTGTTCTCGGCGGAACCATGGGGGCGACATTTTTGGCCTACCCCCTGTCGGAAGTATTGGGGGTTTTTAAAGTCGTCAAAAATGTGTTTTTGCACCGGTCCCAAATGGCCAGCGAATTCATTCCCCTGATGTCGGGTTTTGCTGAAAAAGCCCGTCAGGAGGGCATCCTGTCGTTTGAATCCCAGCTTAAAGATATCAAGGACCCATTCTTAGCCCGCGGCATCCAGATGGCCATCGACGGCATGGAATCCTCTTCGATTGAAGAGGTCATGTCCATCGAGATTCAGTATCTGGAAGAGCGCCATCGACTGGGGTCGGAAATATTCACCACCATGGGCACCTTTGCGCCGGCCGTCGGGATGCTGGGCACTATTATCGGGCTGGTGCAGATGCTCATGCAGATGGAAGATCCCAGCCAGATCGGTGCCCCGATGGCCGTGGCGCTGCTGACGACTTTTTACGGCACCATGCTGGCCAACCTCTTGTTTCTGCCGGTTTCCAATAAACTGAAAACCCGCAGCAAACAGGAAGTGCTGGTCAAACAGATGATTCTGGAAGGGGTCATTTCGATTCAGTCCGGTGACAATCATCGCGTGGTAGAACAAAAATTAAAGGCCTTTATTGCGCCCAATGCGCGCGCAGCCGCCGGTGCAGAACCGGCGAAAGCCTGAAGATGAGCAAAAGACATCAAAAAAATGGATCCAAGAACGGTGGCGGAGAATCCGGCCCGGGATGGGAAATTGTATACTCCGGATTTATTCTGATTCTGCTGTGCTTTTTTATCATGCTGTGTTCGTTTTCAACCATGGAGGAGGGCAAGGTGATGCAGTTTGTGCGCTCCTTCAGCAATGCCGTGAGCTTTTTTCCGGGCGGTCATCAGTTTGAATCCGGGGCGGTGATTTTGCCGAAATCAAGCGGTATGGTCGCCAGCCGCTCCTCGCTGGCCAAACTGTTTGAAGATCTCGAAGCGCTTTCCGATCGCTTCGATCTGGAAGATGAAATCGAGTTGCTTTTTTCCAAAGAAGGCCTGGTGATGCGCCTGGCCGAGCATACGCTTTTCGAATCCGGTGTGGCAACCATTTCTGCACAGGCGCTGCCGTTGCTTGAAAAAATCGGGGCGATTATTACCCAGACCGATTATCTGATCCGGATCGAGGGACACACCGACAATGTCCCCATTCACACGGACGCGTTCCCATCGAACTGGGAATTATCCACCGCGCGGGCGGTCAATGTGTTGCGGTATTTTATTCAGCACCACCGTATCGATGCCAAACGGATGTCGGCGGAGGGATTCGGAGAATTTCGACCCCTGGTGGCCAACGATACCGAAGAAAACCGGGCCACCAATCGCAGAGTGGTCGTCATCTTCATCCGGCCGGACCTCCAGAACCCGGCAAAAGAGGATCGCCCGTGAAAAGACAGCGCCAGAATTCCGCAGACCAAGGCAGCAGCAGCGCCGGCTGGCTGACCACGTTCAATGACCTGGTCACTTTGTTAATGGTTTTTTTCGTTTTGCTGTTTACGATGAGCAGCATCGACGCCAAAAAAATGCAGGATTTTCAGTTTGCCCTGCAAAGCGGCCTCGGGCTGCTGGAAGCCGGCCAGATGGTTGATATCACCATCAAGACGCCCCAGCCGGTCGAGGACATGGCCCATATCAACACCCAGCCCGAAGGGAGCAAAAAACCGAAAAAAGAAACATTGACCGGTATACTGAGCAGGGCGCTCCTAAAATCTCTGGAATCCGATTTTGGCATTCAGGTTACCCAAACACAGGAGGGGACCCGGCTTACGTTTGAAGACCAGATTCTTTTTGATTTTGGCAAGGCGACCATTAACCCGGCCGGCCACCGACTGCTTGATCAGCTCGCCAGGGCCATCCAACAGACGCCGGAGACGGTGCGCGTTGAAGGCCATACCGATAATGTGCCCATCCATACCAAACGGTTTCCTTCAAATTGGGAATTGTCCGTGGCGCGTGCTGTGAATGTGGTCAAATATTTCGCCGAGGCCGGCAAGATCGATCCGCGCCGGCTGTCTGCGGTGGGATATGGTGAATCGCGACCGCTTGTCGCCAATAATACACCCGCCAATCGCCAGAAAAACAGGCGGGTGGAAATCTTATTATTAACGGAGGACAAAGAGGAAAATGTCAAATAAAGTCATGTTTTTGGTTATCGCTGTCATGCTGGTCGTGACCATCGGTCTGGCTGCCGGATTTTTCATGATGTGGGGCAAGCTTTCCGAGATCAATACCCAGGCGCCTCCGACGGCCAATATGGATATCAACCAAAGCCAGATGGCCCAGCTGGGACCCCTTTTTCCCCTGGAAACCTTCATTGTCAATCTCGCTGATGAGGAGCGCAACCGGTATTTGAGAGTAACGATGGATCTTGAGCTGGTGGCACCGACCGATACGGAAAAACTCAACCAGCGTTTGCCCCAGGTCAGAGACCGGATATTGATGATACTGCCGTCCAAGCGATTTGATGAAATCGCCAGCGTGGAAGGCAAGACGGCCCTGCGGGATGAAATTATCAATAAACTCAACAGCCTGTTTCCAAGAACGGTGATTACCAATATCTTTTTTACCGAATTTGTCGTTCAATAAACAGATGGCCTATGTCTAATCAAATACTCACGCAAGCAGAAATTGATGCCCTGCTCTCCGCCATGGAAAGAGGCGATGTTGACCTTCAGCAGGGACCCAAGCAGGAGGTCGAGGCCGCTCCGTATAATCTGATGTCCCAGAACATCGTATTGCGGGACCAATTTTCGGCGCTGGAAAAGGTCTATGATAATTTCATTCGTATCGTTCAGCATACCCTTTTGTCCGTAATGCAAAGAAACATCACGATTGAATTTGTGTCAACCGAAATGGTCAAATACCAGGAATTTATCAGCGCATTTTCAAGCCCGACAAGTTTCAACCTGTTTGTTGCTAAGCCCCTGGTCGGCAATGCCATTTTGGCCATCGAGTCCAACCTTGTTTTTTCATTGATCGATTGTATGTTCGGCGGCGAAGGCCGGCCATCTTCTCAGGTGCGCGATTTTACCCAGATCGAGCAGCGCATGATTCAAAAGTTCGCCATCGAGCTTTTAGCCCGTTTTGAGGAATCCTGGTCAACGGTTTGCCCCCTCAAGATCGAACTCAAAAAAACCGAGACCAAGCCCGAATTTGTGCAGTTGGTTCCGCCCGGCGATGTCATGCTGATTGTCGTCTTTGCCCTGCAGGCCCCCGAATTTTCCGGCAACTTTCATCTGGCGCTGCCTTACCGGATGCTGGAACCGATCAAAGAAAAGCTTTCGCCCATGTATTTGCGAGACAAAGACCTGCAGCATACGTGGCGCCCGCAGTTAAAAGAATTATTAAAAGACACCTGCGTGACCATTATTGCGGAGCTCGGTCGAACCCAGCAGACGGTGCGGGAACTGATTAACCTTCAGGTCGAAGACGTGATTCAGCTCAAGGCCGGCCCTGAGGATCTTATTTCCATCAGTGTCGATCAGGTCCCCAAATATCTTGGTTATCCGGGCATTATCAAAGGCAACCGTGCGGTGGAAATTGCAAAATTGATAAATTCAAATGGAGGCAACAGCTAGCAATGCCAGATTCTGATAAAGAAGAAAAAAAGCAAGATGTGTTGCTGGATGAACATCAGACCGATTCGGAGAAAACCGAGGCTGAGCTGCAATCAGCACCGCCTGAGAAAACAAAATCCGCTGGCGTGCCAAAGCGCCCTCTATCGAACGATATGGATTTTTTGCTCGATATTCCGATAGAAATTTCAGTTGAACTGGGTCGGACCAAAATGTTGATTAACGATTTGCTGCATCTGGGCCAGGGGTCGGTGATCGAGCTTTCCAAATTGGCGGGAGAAACGCTGGAAATTTTTGCCAACCAAAAGCTCGTTGCGCGGGGCGAAGTCGTGGTCGTCAATGAAAAATACGGTATCCGTTTGAGCGAGATTATCAGCCCGAGCGAACGTATCAAGAGGTTGAAATGAATGCCACCCCAGACATGTTGACCACTACTTTGAAAATGCTGGCTGCCCTGGCATTGGTCCTGGCCGGTCTGGGCGCCTTTTTTTATTTCAGCAAGCGCGTGCTGCAAAAAAATATCGGGGCATCCGGCGGCAAAATGATACGGGTGCTGGCCAGCCAGTACATCGGCCTGAAAAAGAACATCGCGCTGGTGGAAGTTCCCGGGGCTATTCTGGTCGTTGGAATTGCCGGCGACACCATTCGCCTGCTGACCAAAATAGATGACCCGGCGGTTCTAGATAAAATCCATGATCCGACAAGCGAGCGCATCACGCCCTCCTTCAGTGATCATTTGAACAAATTAACCCGCCGCTTTTCGGTATCTAAGAACGGTGAATGATGAACTGGCAGCCATTTTTATATCGGCCGATCGGCACTCATGTTGGGGGCATGCGTGTCAAGCGGGCTGGATGTCTTGACGGCAAGTTGAGTTGTCGCCTTCAGCGGTTACTGGTTGTGGTGATGGCGATTGTCATCGGCGCGGGCGCTATTTGGGGTGCTGCCCCTGATGCTGCCGCTGCTGAGCCCGACGACACCCGGCCTTTTATTCGCCTCGATATGGACCAAACCCCGGAAACCGGGAAGATGGCCGTCGTCTTACAGATCTTTTTGTTGATGACGATTCTTTCCCTGGCACCGGCCATCTTGATCATGCTGACGTCTTTTACGCGCTGTGTGATTGTGCTCTCGCTTTTGCGACGGGCTCTGGGAACCATGCAAATGCCGCCCAATCAGGTCATTGTCGGCCTGGCGCTGTTTTTAACATTTTTCATCATGACGCCGGTCTGGCAACAGGTCAACCAGGAGGCCTTGCAGCCGTTCTTAGATGATAAAATTGATCAACAGCAGGCCCTGCAAAATGCTGCGGCACCGGTGCGTCAATTTATGTTCAAGCAGACCCGCGAAAAGGACCTGGCGCTGTTTGTTGAAATCGCGAAATTGCAGCGTCCCAAAGATGTGGGGGATATTCCCACCTCGGTGCTGATACCCTCGTTTATCATCAGTGAGGTCAAAACGGCGTTTCAGATCGGACTGTTGCTGTATGTACCGTTTTTAATAATCGATATGGTCGTGGCCAGCGTTTTATTGTCCATGGGCATGATGATGTTGCCCCCCATCATGATATCGTTGCCTTTTAAGTTGATGTTATTCGTATTGGCTGATGGCTGGAATCTATTGATCGGGTCTTTGGTGAGGAGCTTTGTTTAATGACAGCTGAATTTCTGACCGGCTTTTTTTTTGAAGCCATCAAAATTGCTATCCTGCTGGCGGCACCGATGCTGCTGGCCGGTTTGCTGGTGGGATTGCTGGTCAGCATTTTTCAGGCCGCCACCTCGATCAACGAAATGACCTTGACCTTTATTCCGAAGATGCTGGCGGTGGTGTGTGCGCTGCTATTTTTTTTACCCTGGATGATGCAAACCATGCTGACATTCACTACCGATTTGTTCAGCAATATCGTTTTGTATATCCGCTAATGTCAGTAGATTGTTCATCTGCGAGAGGTGAGCGCATCAATGATATCGTT
>JASFGN010000225.1:0-5831 GCA_050123735.1 Desulfobacterales bacterium
ATCGCATTTGTGTTCTGTTAATATTTGGCCTTTAGGCTACAGCTGTAAGGTATCGAAAGTCGACCTCTTGGCTACGGTCCAGCGGCGAGAAGCGAGCAGCCAGGAGCGATTCTTTATTTCTTCTGGAATTGGGCCGCAATGCAGACGGTTTGGAAGTGAATATCCACGGTATCCTCGATGTTGGGCGCATAGCCGCCGGCCATGGTGACGGCCACCGGCAGCCCGGCGTCACGGCAATACTGGAACACGAGTCGATCTCGTTCAGCCAGCCCATCTTTGCTGATATTCAGCCTGCCGAAGCGATCGTCGGCAAAGGGATCGGCACCTGCCAGGTAGATGACCGCATCGGCCCGGGCCTGTTTTAGAGACGCCCGCACGCCCTTTGCCAGCGCATCCAGATACACCCGATCGTCGGCCTCATCGTCAAGGGCGATGTCCAGATCACTTTTCTCTTTGCGGAAGGGAAAATTGTTTTTTCCGTGGATCGAAAAAGTAAAAACATGCGGGTCCTTCTGCAGCAGCGCTGCGGTGCCGTTACCTTGATGCACATCACAGTCAAGGATCATGACACGCTCGATAGGGGTTTCAGCCTGCAGGGCCCGCACTGCAATGGCGCTGTCATTGAATATACAGTAGGCTTGCCCCTGATTCCTGAAGGCATGATGGGTGCCCCCGCCCAGATGCACGGCAATGCCATCATCAAGGGCGGCAAAACAGGCTTCAACGGTGGCCCCGGCAGATCGCCTGGCACGCTCAACGAGTTCTGCAGACCAGGGCAGCCCGATACGCCGGATTTCCCTGGCGGTCACTTGCCCCTGCTGAAACCGCTGCAGGTAATCGCGATCATGTGATCGGCAGATCTCCGTATCGGTTGCCGCCCGGGGTATGCATAAATCCTGAGCGGAAAACAGAGAGGAATTTTCGATTCGTTTTCTGAGAAGCGCGTATTTGCCGATCGGAAAAGAATGATCTTGCGGCAGGGGAATGGCAAAAGAATCTGTATAAAAAATTTTCAAAGGTCTAACCCTCTCCTTTTATTCTTCAGGTGCCAGCATGCCTTTGCAGGTGCCGGCTTTTTGCAGGGCGGTTTTTATCTCATCCACGGTAATGCGTTGCGGATCGTAAGTGGCCGTATAATACTCTATCTTATTTTAAGTTTGTTGGTTGAACCGGTTTGCGGTTAGCCGGTTAGAAAAGAATTTTCGTCGAAATTTTTACCGGGCTCAACGGGCCAACCGGCAACGGGCACAACCCTGTCGCCTAAATGTTGCACTGAAATTGTGCAACCGGCTCCTTCTTAAAATCTGCAAACTCCATGATGGAATCCAGTTCGACATTACCGCCCCCCCTGGCCATCCCGGCCGTGACCATAAATTCAAAGCAACGCACCGCGGGATTGACTTGCCTGGCCGCATTCTCAATGCGGTTCAATCCGTTTTCCCGGAAATCCCGGGTGAAGTTCGCCATAATTGCCTGAGCCTCATCCAGATCGGAAAACGGCAAAACCGTGCTGAACTGGTTGATGCGGCGTCGGGCGGAAAATCCACCGACCTGACCGAAGTGTTTATTGATGTAATCGCCCATCGTCCTGATGCTCACTTGGGCAGCGGTATGCCCCAGATTAGCGATAATGCAGTCTATGTCTTCCAGCGTAAAAAGCACAACGATGAAATGTCGCTGCCCGTTATGACGGGCCAGAGCGGTCTGATAGCGCACCTTAAAATGGCGCCTGGAGTGCAGGCCGGTTAATTCATCCTGCAAACTTTCAATGCTGTTGACGATCTCATCGCAGAAAGGGTGATCGAATTCTTCAAAAGTTTCAGGGGCACCCTGGAAAACGATCTTTTTTCCGTAAAGGGCCAGGATATGATCGGAGATGAAAAATACATCCGGAATATCATGACTGATCAACACTGCCGTAAAGCCATATTGCTTTTTGTATTCAGCGATCATTCCCAGGATGGCATTTCTGCGAATGGGATCCTGGCCGGTTGTTAATTCGTCAAACAAAACCATTTTCGGATCTGTTACCAAAGCCCGGGCCAGTGCGACGCGCTTTTGCATCCCGCCCGAAAGCTCGGATGGGTACCTGTGGGCCACTTCTGTCAGCTCGGTTTGCTCGATGCGGGCCATCACCCGGGCATGAATTTGTTTTTTGGTAAGATGGTTGAATTTTCTCAGGGGAAGGGCCACATTTTCATAAACCGTTTTGGAATCGAAAAGCGCGTTGTTCTGAAACATGTAGCTCACCTGCGATAAATAGGCATTCCATTTTTTGCGCGACATCTTTTCGATGGGTTCGCCCCGAAAAAGAACACTGCCTTCTTCCGGTTTGAGCAGCCCGATAATGTGTTTGAGCAAAACACTTTTGCCCTCGCCGCTTTTGCCGATGATGGTGGTCACATCACCTTCGGGAATTTGTAGATCAACCTGATCCAGAATAGTCCGCCGGCCAAATCGTTTGGTCACATTTTTAAATTCTATGATGGGAGGATTCATCGTGCACCCCGTTTACAGCCGATCAATAGTCAAAGTGCGTAATCGGATCAGTTAACGTCTTGTTTCCGATCCAAGATTCAAAGAGCAACTTCTTCGGCTTCAGGGCAAAAAATCGGGCTGGAATTAATCATCACATACGTTGAGGGGCATCGCATTCAGAGAAAAATGTCTTGCCCTGTGAAGGTTTCCCGAGGCCCGCTAAAGGGAAGGCATTGCAGAAATTAAAGGCAATACCTTGATGGTTATGAAAAAACAGGTCGAACGACCTGGGGTGGTTTAGCAAAGATACCCTTACCTTTTACCTTAATCACAAAATGAAATCGTGCAAGGCCGGCGCTGGTGATAACACCTCAGATAGAGGGCATTGGCGAAAACGGCATGTCGTTAGATAGAACAATTCGATGGGAATCGCTTAAAATTGTTTATCCAGCCAGCTCTTAGCGGCTTGCAGAATTTGCGCATGGGTATCGTCCTGAGATATGGGATGGTTTTTGGGCACCCGAAAGGAATGATCACCGCCCTCGATGACTTCCAGGTCCCAGGGAGCTGTCAGGCGATCCAAAACCGTTTTGAGCAGGTCCAGGTCACAGAGGGCATCGCGTGTACCGGCAAAAAAAAGCAGCGGCATCTGTATCCGGTACAGATGTGCATCGCGCAACCGGTCTTTTTTTCCCGGCGCGTGCAACGGATATCCTAAAAAAATCAAGCGGCTTACAGAGAGATGTCCTTCGGCCACCATCTGGGAGGCAACACGTCCGCCCATGGACTTACCGCAGGCAACAATAGTTTGCGGGCTGAATTTTGGGTGTTTGCTCAAAAAATGATAAACGCTTTGCCAGGTTTGAACCAGTTTGGCTTGAGCGTCAGGCGATTTTTTACCTTTTTCTTTATAAAGAAAGTTAAACCGCAGAGTCAGATAACCCGCCTGATGCATGCCCTGGGCTACGAAACGGATCAACGGATTGTACATGTCATTGGCGGCACCATGGGCAAAAATAACGCCTATGGTTTTATGGTGATCAAAATTATCAGGGACCGAAAGGATACCCGAGACGCTTTCCGCGTCTCCAACCGGGATCGATAGATTGCAGGTAATCATTTTCGAATCCTCTTCTCATCAATTTTTATGCAAGATTCAGGTAAAGAGAAAGGTTTTCGGTCGAGCTGTGTTTTAAGACAGCACAGGCCGATACCTGCTCAGAATGCAGTACATCAGAAAGCTAGCGCTTCAGAGATCGGACTTGGTAGCCTCCCAACCCAGTATGGCCAGCTTCCTCGCCCTGCCGCCGCCGTAATTTCCAAATTCGGCTGTTTTACGAATAACCCGGTGACAGGGAATCACAAACGAAATCGGATTATTTCCAACCGCATTGCCAACGGCCCGCGAAGCCCTGGGCATCCCGATATATACCGCCACATCCTCATAGGAAACAACGGCTCCCATGGGAATTCGGATGAGCGCCTCCCAGACTTTGATTTGAAAATTGGTGCCGTTTAACAACAGATGAAGGGGCCTATTGCGCTGTGCTGCCAGAGGGTTGAAGATGCGATCTACAACGGGTCGGGTTGCGCCCGGATTCTCACTTAAGGCTGCATTTTGCCACTTGGATTTTAGGCTCGCCAATGCCGACGACCGCTCTTGGCTTTGAACAAAGTTTAATGCGCAGATACCCCTGTCGGTTGCTGCCAGCATACATTCGCCGAATGGGGTGGCATGATATCCGTAGTCGATTTTAAGGCCCCGGCCCCTGGCCTTGTATTCGCCGGGGGTCACGGCTTCGCAGCTCACAAACAAATCGTGCAGGCGACCGGGACTGGTCAAGCCCGCTTCATAGGTTACGTCTAACAGGTTTACCGACTTTTCCAGCAACTTCTTGGCGTGCTCTTTGGTTAAAAATTGCAGAAACCGTTTGGGGCTGATACCCACCCAGCGACTGAACAGGCGCTGAAAATGGTACTCGCTCATATGAATCTTGGCGGCAATCTGCTTTAAACCCGGCTGGTCATGAAAATTGTCGATTAAATACCCGATCGCTTTTTCGATTCGCTGATAATCCATAGCGGCCTGGGAAAACGTTTCAGAGCGCATTTGTTACCCCCTATCTGATTTCAAACCAAGATAAGCCATTTGGCGCGAATCGACCACCCGATTCTTGCTATTTTTCACCTTCAGGTTAGCCGGTTGAGCCGGTTGCAATCGGAAAAATATCTGAATACATTTTTTGCGGGCAAACGGGCCAACGTGTGACGGGCTCAACCTTTTTAAGAACGGTTCTAAGTGACGACTTTAACCACCACCAAGGTCACATCATCCTCTGGAACGACACCCTGGCGGAATTGATCCAATGCATCCACAATGGCAACCACGATTTCTTCGGCGCTTCTGGCAGCATGTTTGCGAATGATGTCAAACAACGATGCTTTGCCAAATAGCTGACCGGCCGGGTTGTGGGTTTCCCAGATTCCGTCCGTACCGAATAGGATGATTTGTCCGCGGGCCAATCCCCGTTTTTGTTTTTCCTCATATTGCCAGCTTTCATCCACTCCCAGGGCCATACCCGATCCTTTCAGCTCTTCAAAGGTTTTGTTTGCCGGATCATACACGATGGCCGGCTCATGACCGGCGCGCACCCAGCGAATGCGCTGCCGGCGCACATCAATCTCACTGCAAAACAGCGTCATGAACCGGCCCGATTCCTCAACATCTGAGGTCAGCTGCCGGTTTACATCTGATACAATCTGGGCAATGTTGCCGGATAAAAGGGCCCGCTGCCGCAACGAAGACCGGGCAGAGGCCATCAAAAGGGCTGCAGAAATGCCGTGCCCGGAGACATCCCCCACAACGATACCGATTTTGCCGGTTTGCCGATTGCCCAAGTGCAGGTAATCATAATAATCACCACCGGTACGCTCACAGTAAATGCTTTTTCCGGCGATATCCAGTCCGGCAACGGTTGGATCTGCTTTCGGCAAAAAGTTTTGCTGAACTTCTTTGGCCAGTTCCAATGAGCGGCGCATTCTGTTACGTTCTTTGAGGCCATCGGTCATTTCATTAATCACGTCTCCGGCATAGCCGATTTCATCGTTGGAAGTGACCCTGACGCGATTGTCGAGATCTCCATCCCGGACTCTTTTCAGAACCCGAATAATCTCCTTTAAGGGTCGCGTTATATTGCCACTGACCAGAATCGCCAAACCAATACCGACACCGATACCAAAAATAGCGTTGGCCAGCAGCGCCGGCCGCAATAATTCAATCAGCACGGAGGGTATGGGTTACCTAATTTTCATTCATTCTTTTCACACCGGATTTTATATTGCAAGAGTTATCA
>JASFGN010000226.1:0-5829 GCA_050123735.1 Desulfobacterales bacterium
AAGGCATTGGAGAAAACAATCCGGTCCCGATCCAGCTGAAAGGCCGTTCGAACCGAACAGGGTTTTTCTTCGACGGCGCGTCCCTGAGATCGGGAACTCAAGCACCCGAAAGGCGCCATAAATTTTTCCTCGCGTCGCTCGTATTCTTCGCGGATGGACATAAATGACCTTTTCGTGTTCAAGCGTGTTATGCATCGCAAAAATCAATTAATTACAAGCCATCTCAAAAATAGCAGATACCGCTCAAGAACAAGGCAGAAGTCGATCCGCCGTCGCCTTAATAAGCGGCTATGGCGGGACAAGCGCAAAAGCGCAGCATACCGGCAGTATGTGAGCATTTTAAGGAGGCTTCTAACACAGTTATTGGGTGTAAGATGCATTTTTGAGACAGCTTGTAAATAATCCGAGGCTGTGACCTTGCAATTTTACGTAAAAAGCTAATATAAATACCAGCATAATGGTTTGTAAAGCAATATTTAGATCGGAACATATTTATGACAATCGCTACAGAGTATAAACAATGAAGGGTCATCACCTCATACTGGGCGAACAGGTCGATTTTATTACCGGAGAGATCATTAAAGATACCCACGACGAGCGCTATCGTCAAAAGATCGCACGCCTGCTGGTCAATCAAAAAGGCTACGCAAAAACGGATATAGAGCCGCGCAAAGCGCTGGTCGTTCAGGCCGATAATAAAAAGGCTGTCTTGAAGGTAGATTTCATTATCCGGCTGGAACAACGGGTATCAATGGTCATAAAGTACGGGCCCGGGTCTCTGGTAACCCGCCGGCGGCCGGCACTGGCCGTATCACGGCTGATCGCCGCGTATCAGGTTCCGGTGGCGGTCATTACCAACGGGCAGGATGCCGAAATCATCAGCGGTCTAACCGGTCAAGTCATCGCCTCAGGCCTGGATGCCATTCCCGACAGACAGGCTCTGGTGCGCCAGGCCATCGAAAAAAATTTTAAGCCCATCTCAGAAAAGCAGGCCGAGATGGAGTCCAGAATCCTCTATTGTTATGAAGTCGATGACAGCTGTGAATGTGATGAGGATATCTGTCGGCTGTAAAATCTCATTCTGAAATTTGCTGCTGTCGTTGTTTACCTTAATCGGACTTAAACAAAATCCGAATTTCAAATGAACGAAAATCAAACCCGTTTGGGACATTTGAATTTAGGTTTTAGGAAATTGTTTCGGCCTGCGACGAGCTCAGCCGAGTCGATTTCGGATTTCGTGCTTGGGATTTCCACTCTACGTCTTTAGATTTGAAAGGGCCATAACACGGTTTTAAATTCACTAAATTTCTTCTGATACATCTGCAGGGGAGCGGTGATGAATGACGAATATTTCATGAAAAAAGCACTGGAGCAGGCCCGGATGGCCCTGGCGGCTGGAGAGTTTCCGGTGGGATGTGTCATCGTGCTTGACAAGGACATCATAGCGACCGGTGCACGGCAGGGCACCAGCGGCGATGGACTGAACGAAGTCGATCATGCCGAGATCATGGCTCTAAGAAACCTGAGCCGCCTTGATCACAAAGTCAACATGCAAGCGGTCACGGTTTTTTCCACCCTGGAGCCCTGTCTGATGTGTTTTGGAGCGCTGCTCATCAGCGGTATCGGCAGAATTGTTTTTGCCTGTGAGGACCCCATGGGCGGGGCCACCCGTTGTGATTGTGCCAACCTGCCCCCTTTATACCGTCAAAGTCAAATCAAAATTAAATCCGGTGTATTGCGAAAAGACAGTCTTGAATTATTGAAATCCTATTTCTCACAAACGCAGCATACGTATTTAATGGATAGTTTCCTGGCGGCTTATACGCTGGACCAATAAATACCCATGTGAGCAACCTCATATTGTGCGGTGTTTTGGCTGGATCAAAGCATGTTTTTATTGCATTTTTTTCTTGCATTTCTTAAGGTTGTTATATAAGGCACATTTAAAACAAACTGGCTTTAAAGGAATTTTAAACCTAACATTTGGCCAGGGAAGCGGGCGAAAAGACGCGGCAATGGCTTGCCTAAATGCCAGAGGCAATTTTATTCATTGCGTTTTGACCGTGGCCGCAATCGCCCCTACGAAAACCATACCACAGGAGGTGCAAGCATAGCTGTTCCCAGAAGATTCCAGAGACCCAGACGAACGAATAAATCGAACATCAATCAAAGTATTCGAGCAAAAGAAGTCCGGTTGATTGACTCCGAAGGCCAGCAGGTCGGGATCATATCGATCAAAGAGGCATTGGAAGCCGCGGCCGAAGCCGGTTTAGACCTGGTTGAAGTCTCACCGAATGCGAATCCGCCGGTCTGTAAAATAATGGATTACGGCCGTTATCGCTACGAGCAAACCAAAAAGAAGCACGAGGCCAAGAAAAAGCAAAGCACCTTTCAGCTCAAAGAGATAAAAGTTCGACCCAAAACCGGCGAGCATGACCTGCAGGTAAAAATCGGCCATATCAAGAAATTCATCGGCAAAAAAGATAAGGTGAAGGTGAGCGTTATCTTCAGAGGTCGTGAAATTACGCTTGCAGAGCTGGGAAATGCCGTTCTCCAAAAAATAATGGATGAAACTGAAGAAATTGCAATGGTGGAGCAGGAACCCAAATTTGAAGGTCGAATCCTGGTAATGGTTTTGGCTCCGAAATAGCTTGATTCTAAAATTAAATTGTTTTAAATATGACCCGTAAAGGGTGTTGCCCCTAAACTCAACTAAAACCGATCTCAAAAAATGTGGATTGGGGTTCAGAGTTAGGCGCGGGGAGGCGAAAAAGCGGAGCATACATGTGCGTATGTGAGCATTATGAGCCGACCCGCAACGCCGCTATGGGCCCTCAGGCGCTTTTTTGAGATGGGTTTTGGATAATTCTCCGGGTGGCGTGAGCCGTAATGTGTAATTGCTCACGCCATCTATTTTTAAATGTAAAGGAGTGTCTCAGATGCCAAAAATAAAAACAAATCGGGCTGCCGCCAAACGATTTCGTAAAACCGGCACCGGAAAAATTGTTTACAATAAGTCCTTTGCCAGTCATATATTGACCAAAAAGACGACCAAACGAAAACGATCCCTGCGCAAACGCCGGATCGTTGACAAAGCCAATGCAAAGACCATAAGGTTGCTACTACCCAACGGCTAGCGTTTCCATTTCTAAATGGCTCTTTTTCCGATGAGCTGTGTTCTCCGCGATTTTCTGCCTTCAACGTACTTCAAGTACGCCGAAGACAAAAAATCCATGCCGCGCCATAGCTTGAGCGACGGCGGGTTGTGCGGCCGAGCTCATCAAAAAAAGCCCTCATTTATAAATTGGAAACTAAATAATGATTATATTCGTACTGAACCGGGCAGCCGGGCAGAATTTATAAAGCCACTTTAGTTTTTTCACAAAAATAGAAAATACATTTGCTAATATTTTAAGCGTATCGGATTAGAGAGGATAAAATGAGAATCAAACGCGGCTTCAAAGCCAGAAGAAGACGAAAAAAGGTTTTAAAATTGGCCAAGGGATTCCGTGGGGGTCGCAGCAAGTTATTTCGAACGGCTGCGGATGCGGTGGACAAATCTTTGATGTACGCCTATCGGGACCGGCGGCAGCGCAAACGCGATTTCCGCAGGCTCTGGATCTCACGTATTAATGCCGCTGCCCGCATGCATAAATTGTCATACAGCAAATTTATGCACGGTCTCAAGGTGGCAAACATCGACCTGGATCGTAAGGTTCTGGCTGACCTGGCCATAACAGATCCCGCCGGTTTTGCAAAAATCGCAGAAGTGGCAGCTGCACAAACATTATAATTTTTTACACCAAAGGTGTAAAAATTGGATAACGCCATTGATCAAATTTATAAAGAAGCCCTGCAGGAGCTTAAAGCGGCAACTGACCGCCAGGCAGTTGAGGATATTCGCGTCCGATATCTGGGGCGCAAAGGGGCTATTACACAATTCTTAAGGAACATTTCAAAGCTACCTGCCAAACAGCGCCCGGCAGCCGGCAAACAGGCAAATCAGTTTAAAAATCTGCTGGAAAATGCCTGCAAAGCGGCCATCCAAAAACTTGAAGCCGCCGGCGAGGTTGCTGCCGCGGGCATCGATGTTTCATTACCCGGGCGACCGGCGCCGTCCGGGTCGCTGCATCCCATCACCCAGGTGAACCAGCGAATCTGCGACATATTCACCCAGATGGGATTTGACATCGCCGAGGGGCCCGAGGTAGAGCTGGATTACTACAATTTTGAGGCCCTAAATTTCCCCAAAGACCATCCGGCCCGGGACATGCAAGACACCTTTTTCGTATCAGATGATATCGTCCTGAGAACGCATACATCTCCCCTGCAGATTCGCACCATGGAAAAACAGCAGCCGCCGGTGCGGATCATCATGCCCGGCAAAGTATATCGGTGTGACTCGGACCTGACCCATACCCCCATGTTTCATCAGGTGGAGGGGTTGTTGGTCGATGAGAATGTATCATTCGGGGATTTAAAGGGCACACTAACGGCCTTTGTGCATCAAATGTTTGACGAGCAAACCAGCCTGCGCTTCCGGCCCGGTTTTTTCCCGTTCACCGAACCCAGTGCCGAGGTCGATATCCTGTGTGTCATTTGCAGGGGCAAGGGCTGCCGGGTATGTTCGCGAACCGGCTGGCTCGAAATTTTAGGTTCCGGAATGGTTCATCCGGCGCTGTATGAAAACGTGGGATATGATGCCGACCGTTATACCGGCTTTGCCTTTGGCATGGGAGTGGATCGAATTGCCATGCTTAAATACGGAATCGATGATATTCGCAAATTTTTTGAGAATGATCTAAGATTCTTATCCCAATTCTAGTTTTTGTCCATAAATGGATCTTTTTCCGCTGAGCTTCGTTCTCCGCGGTTTGATGCACGCCTTAATTTTCGTAATAATAGTTCGTAATCCCGATAAATCAGGGAAACACAGTCATCGGGCATTAGATGGTGCCTTGACTCCGCTTTTAGGAACGGTGGAAAATGAAAGTTAGTTTAAGCTGGCTCAATGATTATGTGAATATCGAAATGGCACCGTCAGACCTGGCAGAGGCGCTGACGATGGTCGGTCTCGAAATTGAGTCGGTAACGGAACGCTACGCCTACCTGGATACGGTATTGGTCGGACGAATCGACACGATCGAGCCGCACCCCAATGCGGACAAATTGCACCTGTGCAAGGTCGATACCGGCCAGGGAACACTTTCGGTGGTCTGCGGTGCGCCGAATGCGGAAGTCGGGATGCTTTCACCGATTGCCCTGCCGGGCACCGAATTTCCGGAAGGTTTCATTCTGGAGCAAAGTGTCATCCGCGGCCAAACATCCGAGGGCATGCTTTGCAGTGAAGGAGAGCTGGGCCTGGGAGAAGACCGCAGCGGTATTATGCGCCTGGATGCCGCTCTGTCGGTCGGTGACCGGCTGGCCGCAGCGCTGGGGCTGTCCGATACGATTCTTGAAATCGAAATCACCCCCAACCGGCCTGATTGCCTGAGTGTTATCGGCGTTGCCCGGGAGATCGCCGCTATTCAAAAGAACCGCCTGACATATCCCGACTTTAAACTCAATGACCCGGAAGATCGCATCTCCCAGCAAACATCGATTCAAATCGAAGCGCCGGACCACTGCCCGCGTTATGTCGCGCGTTTGCTTGAGGATATTCAAATTAAACCATCCCCTTTCTGGCTTCAGGAAAGGCTTTTGTCTGTTGGGTTGCGGCCGATTAACAATATCGTCGATGTAACCAACTTTGTTCTGATGGAAACCGGCCAACCCCTGCATGCTTTTGATTTTGACCGCCTGTCGCAAAATAGAATTGTGGTGCGCACC
>JASFGN010000227.1:0-5818 GCA_050123735.1 Desulfobacterales bacterium
TGGCCACGATCACTCCGAAAACAGAGCCGATCCCGCCGACAGCCACCATCGAAAGCACGGTGATGGAAGTGATGAACCCGAAATCATCAGGCATCAGAAAGCGCGCAAAGTAGGTATAC
The DNA here is from genome assembly GCA_050123735.1 of Desulfobacterales bacterium. Classification (GTDB taxonomy): domain Bacteria; phylum Desulfobacterota; class Desulfobacteria; order Desulfobacterales; family JAHEIW01; genus JAHEIW01. The sequence continues at coordinate 120 of JASFGN010000227.1, forward strand.
AATCCGCCGGCAACACCGGCCATAGCGGTTCCCATCGCAAAAGCGGCCAGTTTGTAAGCACTGACATCTACGGTCACCACTCTGGCGGTGTCTTCGTCATCAGCCACCGCATCGAAGGCAAAGCCCATCCAGGATCGCTTGATCCACAAACTGAAAGCAGTCGTAAGCGCTGCCAGGGCTAAAACCAGGACCAGGTAGCCGATCTTGCCAAAACCTGATGAAGGAATCCCGGAAATGCCCAGTTCACCGCCCAGAATTTCCTGTTGACGGACGATTCCCAGAAACAAAAACCCCACCCCCATGGTGGTAATCGCCAGAAAATCGTGACGCACCCGCAGGCTGGCAAGCCCGACAACCAGGCCCAAGATGCCGGCTGCCAGCATGCCGGCGCCGATCGCAACCGCAACGGGCGTGCCGGCTTTAGCAAGCAGGGCGCAGGTATAGGCACCGATGCCGTAGAATGCTGCATGCCCCAGGCTGATCTGGCCGCAAAAACCGGATATCATATTGAGACCGAGCGCCAGGATGATATTGATCCCCACAACCGTAGCCAGGCTGATTTCATAGATCCCCATCGTCTATCTCCCGGCAAAGAGGCCCTGCGGCCGGATCATCAAAATGACAATCAGAAACGCAAACGCGATGGCATCGCGATCCAGTATTGAGCCGATGTATATGGTGCCGTATGCCTCGACCACGCCCAGCAGCAGAGAAGCGATCAGGGTTCCTTTGACGTTTCCCAACCCTCCCAGGACGATAATGGCGAGCGCCTTGTAAGCGGGAACTCCCCCCATGGTGGGTTCCACCAGGTTGCTGAGCAGCGAGATAAAAATGCCGGCCACCGCGGCCAGACCCGATCCGATAAAGAAATTCAGGTAACGCACCTTGATAGTGTCGATGCCGAAGGATTTTGCCATTTCAGAATCGTCCACAGTGGCGCGCCATGCGATTCCGATTCGGGTGCTCTGGGACAGATACGACAGAATACCCAGCAGTCCCACGGCAGCGATGACCATACCCATTTCCGCCGCTCGCAGATGGATTCCGCCAAGGGCAATCTGTGACTGAAGCGGCGGATTTTGGTATGTCAGACCGTAGGGACCGAAAATCAGGCGAAAGATCTCCTCCATGGCAATAAACAGCCCGATGGAGGCAATCAGGGCAACGTGAGGCGGACGATCCAGAATCGGCTGGTAGCAGAGGCGATAGATGAGCATGCCCCCGACGCCGACAAGGCCGGCAGACGAGAGCATGCCTAAAACCAGGCTTCCGGTCGCGTTGGTGATAAGCAAGCCAAGATAAGCGCCCAAAGCGAAAAGACCGGCATGCGCCACGTGCAAAATACGCAGCAAACCGTAAACGAGCGTCAAGCCGACAGCAATAACAGCGTACATGCTGCCGTATATCAATCCCTGAATGAACAGTTCCAGGTGCAGCAAATCAAGGCCCCTTGGCTGGTGGTCCTCAAATTATCCGACATCGGGTTCTTGTCTGGATTTTACCAAAGCGTGCTGTTATAAAAACGCGCTATTTGTCCGGAGGCGCCAGCAAAGCCGGATCATCGATGACCGAATGTCGGTGCCAGTTGCCGTCTTTAACGACCTGGTTCTGCACGGATTTCATCACTTCACCCAGTGCATTGAAGGAGATCGTGCCGGTGGATGCCTTCAGGTTGGTCTCGGCAATGGCTTTACGCAACGCTTCCGGATCGGTGGTGCCGGCGCGCTTGAGGGCATCGGCTGCGACCATGATGGCCGTGTGGGCCGAAGCCGCCACCATATCGACTTTAAAACCGGCCTTTTTCTCAAAGGCATCAATAAAATTACGGGTTTCAGGCACGTCCGAATCCCGGTCAAGGCTGGTGGTGATGATAATGCCTTCTGAAGCGGGCCCGGCGATTTCAATAAATTTTTGCGAATCATAGCCTTCCTGTCCGATGATGGGAACCGTCACCCCGGCGGCCCGCAGCTGACTGACCAGAGGACCGGCGGTAAAATAATATCCCGATGCGTAGATCGCATCCGGATTGTCAGCTTTGACCTTGGCCACGATCGAGCCGAACTGGCGGTCCTTTATGGAATATTCGTATTCATTGATAATCTTGATGCCGAAATCAGCAGCCCTGCTCTTAAACCCGGCAGCCAGTGATTTTCCGAAATCATTTTGCAATGTGATAATAACGACGTTTTTCTTTCCGAGGAGATCGCCGACCAGTTTGGCGCCGCCGCGCCCCTGGACATCTCCCAGAAACGACGTTCGAAAGACATAACTACCGGCCCGGGTGATGTCCGGGTGGATGGCATAAGCAGAAATATAGGGGATTCCGGCTTCTTGAAAAACGCCGGCGGCCGAGCGCGTCGGGCCGGAATAGCTGCCGGATACACCGATGACCACTTTATCCTGACCGATGAGTTTGTTGGCAATGGGGATGGCCTGAGCCGGTTTGGCCTGATCGTCATAAATGACCAGTTCAAGCATTTTTCCGTTGATTCCGCCGGCCGCGTTCACCTGCTCGACGGCCAGTTTGGCCCCCTCGGAAGCAGACTTGCCGTCTGATGCGGCAAAACCGGTCAAAGGCGCGTTAAAGCCGATTTTGATGGTGTCGGCGGCGTTGCTGCTGCCCGATGTTACCGAGATTGCAAAACCGACTGCCAAAACGATACATGCAAGCTTTTTAATCATGACTGGCCTCCTTTTTATGCAACGATGGTTTCGCAAAACGCGTTATGCCATTTACAATGGTGCTCAGATACCATTTTGCAAACAGGTCGTCAAATCGATTCTATTCACTCAAGACGGATGCCGCCATCCTTTTTTCGGAACATTATGATGACAAGCGGTATCATGCTTGCCGGCGCTTTTCTGTTGCTTCCAAGTATACAAAAAGTTAGTATTCAGAAAACATGAGGTAAATTGGGCTTTTCGAATGAGTACCCGAAAAAAGGAAAAGAGGTGCAATGTCAGCTGAAAATATTTATGACCTGTATATGACGGATAAAGATAGAAATGTTCTCGTTGAAGAAAAATCTATTGATGTCAATGCAGCCGAAAAAATCATCCGCGCTTATCCATGGCGCGACAGTTTGCCGTCATATGCCCAGCTATGGAAATACAATACGAAATTCAGCTTTAGCATCCATTACATGGCGGCGACAAATAGCTTTTTTGTGGGCTTTTCCGACAAGGCGTCGCATTTTAAATTGCCGCTACCTTACGTCGGAGCAACCTATGGTCTATTAGACACTATGGATAAGACCATCAAGGCGCTGTATTTGTTTTTCGAAGGCGAATTTGAGAAATTGGGACAATTTTTAGCAACATATCGACCCGAACAAACGGGTGATTAGAAAGTTCCGATCCGAACCCCTCAACTTGGGAGTACTTTTAGGAAAAGGGTCCGGGTTATTTAATTTTATCCAGAGACTGCTAAAATGATTTCCGCAGCCGCGGCGGCATGATAAATACGCGGCGCAACCCCTCTTTGAGTGAAATGGCCTCCTCGGGACAAAAGCGGGAGCAAACCCCGCACCCCAGGCAGGCACTTTCATTACGCTGCGCCAATCCCTCAGAATTCAAAGCAATCGCATCCGTAGGGCACCACTCCACGCAAATGCCGCAACCGGAGCAGGATTCTTCATCGATGACGGACAGATGGTAAGTCGAATTGATCAGCGGCAGGGTGCCTTTTCGCCAGAGCTCCAGCGTATCACAACAATCCTTGCAGCAGTTACAGATGCTCGTTTCCGGCATTGATTCCCTCGATCCCGGATGAAAGGCTTTATGAATCAGTCCGGCGCTCTCTGCCTCTTTCATGATTTTCAGGGCCTCTTCCCTGCTGACTTTTTTGGCAAATCCCTGGGCCGTGGTGTGGCGTGCGGATTTGCCGAACGTAAAGCAATTCAAGGTGGGGGCATCGGTGCTGCAGGGATCACCTAACAGACTGCGCCGTTGACGGCAAAAACAGTAACCAACGGCAATGTCGTCAAACTTGTTGATAATCTCTTCGACGGTCTGACTGGGAAGAACGAATTCCTCGGCAGCCTCCAGCTCCTGGTGAATCGGTATGACCTGAATCGGTTTTCCATCTTCCGTTATCCGGGTGGGCACGGTGCGGTCTACGGCCGGGGCCTTATGAAACAAAGGCGAAAGTGCATCATAATGATCCTGAATCTGATCGCGAAGTTCGTCCAACAGCTTTTCGAACAACCGCGCAAGGTCCCTTTCCTCCCGACTTCCGGTGAGTTCCACCATGAATTTGTATTCCATGACCCCCACCAGCATGAACGGCAATAGCCTGTAGACCATGATTCCGGCGGAACTGGGCTGATTGAAAATAAGCCCTTTTTTGGCAAGGCTTGTTGCCAGCTGCTCGACTTTTTCCATCGAAAATCCACTCGATTCCATGAGTTGATCCGTTGTTTGAGAGGGCTTTTCGCGGAAGGCATAAATTAAGTCAAGTTCATCTTCATTGTTGCCGACAACAGACGCAACAATGGCGATCGCCGTGTCACTCAGCGAAAATTGAACCATCCCCTGTTTACAGATAACACCGGCAGCTCTTGTTAACTTATCCTGCATTGTGATTGACGTCATGAGCCTTTCCCTTCATCAGATTAATAGGTGGCCGACAAACCAACCTGCTGTCATTTTCAACCGTATAATGCTTACGCAACCTTTCAATATTTTGCAACCTCAGATTGTCGAGTCCTGTGCCTCATGAAAAGATGCTGAAGGATTCAAAAGTAGATCTGTCAGGAGCACACTGCAATCTGGAAACAGGAGCGGCTTTTATGTTTCCAAAGAGCATTGTCTCTAGTCCGGATTTGATTTTCTAAAACCTTATTTTCTAAAGGTCTAAACGGGTTGATTTTATGATTATTTTATCATAATGTCAGATACTTAACTTTACAAATACCCATAAAATAAAACGGCATAATAAGGGAAATGATCGAATGGATAACAAAATCCCTGGCAACCTTCTAACGACGGCTATGGCGGTCATGCCCCATACAGACGTGACTCGGGCGCTTGAATTGGCCCTGACGCTCGACGTGCCATTCTGGCCTCAGCTGCCCAACTATAGTTACTACGAAGACATGTACGTTCAGGCCGCCGAGCATTTTCCTGGCATCATCCTGGACATTGACAAACGCACATTGCGCTTCTCAATGGATAAATTCACCAAGGAACTGGAAGCGACTTTGTTGCAATTTGATGATCCCACCATGTTTGATATCAGCGAAACCTATTCGGCGGTGTATCATCGTTTTCTATCATTGGATCTGGCAGATCGGCCCGCCATCCGGGGGCAACTGGAGGGGCCTATCAGCTTTGGATTTAATATCCTGGATCAGGACGAGCGCCCTATTCTCTTTGATGATACGGTAAGGCCATTTATGCTGGATTTTATGGCTCAACGGTTGAATGTTCAATTGGCACGGCTTAAAGAACTCAATGAGAATGCATTCATGTTTGTAGACGAACCGGGGCTGCAGTTTCTGTTCTCTGCCATGGCTGGATACAGCGATCAAAAAGCGAAAGGAGATCTGGATAAATTTTTCGCTCAAATCCACCGACCGCGAGGTATCCACCTGTGCGGCAATCCCGATTGGGATTTCTTATTGAACCTGGACATGGAAGTACTCTCTCTGGATGTTTACACGAACGCGGAAATCTTTTCTTCGTATGCAACATCCATA
>JASFGN010000228.1:0-5817 GCA_050123735.1 Desulfobacterales bacterium
GCGCTGGTATCGTGGTCCATGCCCAAACCCTCGCCGACATCGTACATGGAAACCTGCGCAGCCGTATCCCCTTTGGTTTGCTCAAATAGCTGAATCAAGTACTGCTGGCCGGTTTCGTCCAATTCGTCAATCGCCATATATACTCCAAGTCTTTTTCAATTAGAGCGTTTTGGTAAAGTGTCACTTAAAATTAATTCGCAAGCAAAGCCGCTTGCCGCGCCACAGCCGCTGTAAGTGGCGGCGGCGGGCAAAGCTCGCAAAGGAAAAATTCCAAAAGTTTGAATTAAAAAACCTTAGCGCCTTTGCGTGAGGCCTTCAAGGATTCGGCCATCGATAGATGCATACAGAAAAATTCTTTTAGGAAACGACGGCTTGAATAGCTGACTTGATGTCCGGATACTGAAATTTAAAACCATGGCTCAACAGTTTATCCGGAATCGTGCGCTGGCTGTCCAGCAGCACCTTGCCGAATTCTCCGAGCACCATACGGATCATAAACGCCGGAGCCGGCATGAACGCCGGCCGGCCCAGAACGTCACCCAGGGTTTTGGTCAGCTCGCGGTTTGTCACAGGCTCGGGGGCGCAAAAATTAAGTGGCCCCTCAACGCCGGGGTTGTCAGCAATAAACAGGATGGCGGCCATTAGATCCGTTAAATGCATCCAGGGAAACCATTGCGAACCGCTGCCGATGGGCCCGCCCACAAATGACTTAAAAGCCGGGATCATCTTGGACAGCGCACCGCCGCCTTTTCCCAGAATCACGCCAAATCGCATTAACGCCACCCGCACGCCCTTTTCCGTTGCCTTTAAGGCTTCGGCTTCCCAGTCTACAGAAACTGAGGCCAAAAAATCGTCAGCGGGTTTTTCGTCTTCTTTTAAGATGTCATCGCCACGGTTGCCGTAGTATCCGGCGCCGGAGGCACTGCAAAGAACAACCGTTTGATCGGCCGGCAGGGCGCCGACGACATTACGCGTGGTTAAAATACGACTGTCATAAATCTGTTTCTTATAGCTTTCATTCCAGCGTTTAAAAATCGATTTTCCGGCCAGATTGACCGCGAGGTCGATATCACCCAGCGCTTTCTGCCAGTCACCCGGCCGGGTTGTGTCCGCGCAGATATATTGATACCCGTCGGCGCTTATCCGCTTCTGATCGGCAGCCCGTCCGATCGCTGTGACGGAATGGCCGTTTGCAAGCAGATACTCCGAAAGGTTCGACCCAATAAATCCCAGGCCACCCGTGATAAGTACCTTCATGGGTCACCTCCTGTAAAAGGATAATCGACAGCGTCTTCACAAACAAAATAAAAGCGGGCTGTCAGGCCCGCTAAATGATGGCTAAAAGATTTTCCGGAATACTCAAGACCGGTTTGCATCGGGTTTTGAATTATTCGAACAATACGGACACAGACCGAAGAATTCCAGCCGATGCCCCAGTATTTCATATTCAACCGGCGTCATTTTCGCCAGATCAATATTAAATTCGGAAGCCATCGGCACGTCAGCAATACGGTCGCAGCGTATACAGCGGATATGGAAATGCTCCGATGGATTGCCGTCGAAGCGCTTCACGGAACAGCCGGGTTCAAGTTTCTTGATATCACCGCATTCGGACAGGATCTCAAGGTTGCGATAAACCGTGCCCAAACTGATACGGGGCAGCCGTTTACGAACCATCTCATAGACCTCATCCGCGCTCGGGTGGGTATTGACTTTGCGAAGTTCTTCTAAAATTACCTGACGCTGACGCGTCATCCGAAGGTTAGAATGCTTTTGCAATCTGTTTCCGCCTCCTGCTAAAGATTAGCTTCTATTCTCAAGCGGTTCCAATTCACAGACGTCCGGCCCGCAGTAATCGCCGATATATTCCGATTCCGGTCGGTACAGCATCGGTTTGGGTGCGGCACCGGCAAAATATTCTTCGATGACGTGGGCGGTCCACCCGGATATTCTTGAAATCGCAAACACCGGTGTAAACAGATCAATTGGAATTCCCATCGCATAATAAAGGGAAGCGCTGTAAAAATCAACATTTACATAAATATCTTTGTTTTTGCGCTTTTTGAACTCAGCTTTGCCTGTATTCTCTAATAGTTGCGACATTTCATACCAGCGGGTATCGCCGATGCGCTCGCCCATCCGTTTGGACATGGGAGACAGAATGTGAGCCCGGGGATCATCGGTGTCATAGACGGCATGCCCCAGACCGAAGATTTTGCGGCCGGCGTCAAATTGCTCGTTGACATAAGCTTCGACCTTATCGACCGAACCAATCTGCTTCAACATCTCCATGACCCGCATGTTGGCGCCCCCGTGAAGTTCACCGGACAAAGATCCGACCGCAGCGCCGACCGACGCATACATATGCGCCCGGGTGGAAGCGACCTCGCGGGCTGCAAAGGTTGAGGCATTAAAAGAGTGCTCGGCATGCAGCACCAGGCAGACATCCATGAAGTGGCTCACTTCTGGGTCCGGCTCTTCGCCTTTGAGCATGTAAAGGAAATTGGCGGCATGATTCAGCTGGGGAGATGTCTTTAGCGGCTCTTTATCGTTGCGAATGCGATCCCAGGCAGCCAGCAGGGTCGGAAACCTTGCAATCAGCCGGATCGCCATGCGTATGGCTGCCTCCTGTGTTTGATCGGTGATATCCGGATCATGATTGGCCAGCAGGGAAACACCGGCCTGCAGAACATCCATAACCAGCGCATCTTTCGGTATCGTTTTCAGAGCGGCAATCACCTCCGGCGGGATGTCTCTTTCCGCAGCCAGCTGTTCCTTAAAGGCTTTCAATTCAGCCGCATTCGGCAATTTTTCAAAAAGCAACAAATAGGCGACTTCTTCAAAGGTGGCATTATTGGCCAGATCCTGAATGAGGTAGCCGCGGTAGATCAATTTTCCGGCAGCTCCCTGGACGTCGCTGATACGGGTGTCGGCAATGACGACACCTCGCAGCCCTGTGTTTAACATTGGTTTACAAACATCTTGCATACATCACCTCTTTGTTTTCTTACTCATGAAACAATTATAAATATCAAAATACAATTCAATTTAAAATGGATTTTGTAGCGAGAAATGTCAAGAGCAAAAAGGAATAAAAAGAGATGATTGGGACTGATCCGCCACACAGGAACCGGCAGGCCTATCCAGCTCCGGTCACCACCCAATGCCCCTGCCCGGTCCCGGATGACCGGACAGGAGGGTGTTGATTTGCAGTATTAGTAGGGCATTTTTTCCGGCGGACGGCGTTCAGGCACATATTCATGTGGGATTTTACCGTTGTTCCATTCCTGGGAAACATACAGGCTGCAGTAACAGCTGCCGAACTCTTCGATATCCGGAACAGAGTATACACAGGGGCAAAAGATGTCGCGATCCAATTCTTTGTCGCCCGAGAGCAGGCGGCAGGGGCAGCCCATATAGCCGTACTTTTCCTTGTTGGCAATCAACGCTTCCAGCAATTCAAAGGTCCGCTCCTTGTCTTTGTTAAAATAATAGCCTTTGGCTTCCTGAACCTTTTGCATGCGCTCGTAAAGTTCCTGTGGTGTCATCACATTCCCAGAGCCTCCTTAATTTCTTTTTCTTTATAACCCACAATAACGGTATCGCCGATGATAATCGTCGGAAACGAGCAACGCGGATTAAATTTTTTAACATCCTCGATAATGGCCTTGCGCTCATCACCCTCGAGTTTATCCACGTCGACAAATTCATATTTTATGGTGCATTCGCCCAAAAATTTTTTGGTGGCTTTACAGTGGCTGCAGGTGCTCAACGAATACATTTTAACTTTCGGCTGCGACATTGGAACATCCTTTCGTGATCTTGATTTTGATGGACATCTGTTTTTAAAATGAGGTTCATTCATCAACACGTTTAGAAATTTCGACCTGCTTGGCAGCTGCCGCACGTCGAAAGGACAGGAATCTTGCAACGTATTATAATTTTTTCATTAATTCAATCAGAAAATTCGAATACCGAATGGTTTAGGCCTATTGGCATTCGATAACCCTATTGTGCCGGATGTGAATCATTTTTCATGCTGGCATTTCAATCAAATTCCATGCCCAATAATTGACCCTGAAAGGAATTAAGTTAAATAAAATTAATTTCTTAAAAGGTTTTTAATTTTGCCTCATTGATTCGTTTCCTAATTTGAGACGGCTTGAGACATGCGGTCAGCCTCCGTATACCCATCAGATCGGTAAGTGAGCACCCGGTGGCCAGCACGTTAGACAAAATATCGCTAAACACCATTGTAAATCTTCGACTTACAGCCAATTATGTCGAATGAATACAAAATCAAAAATAAAGAAACGATTTAAAAGTCCAGCATAAAAACATCTGTCTGTCTTGTTCCGTCTCATGTACATCATGAGACACACCTGTGTCATAAGACAACCATCATCACCAAAAAGACACCAAAATCGGTCTCATTCTGTTGGACGGGGATGATCATCTTGGACATATTTTTATGCTATTCCAACGCCTTGCGTCATTGATAGATTCAGGAAATATTATGAAATCCGTTTTCAGCAGATTGGCATGGAATTTGCCAATAAATATTTGATAAATTATATAAATTTTGCTTTTGGAAGGGCCTTGACAAATTTAAAGATTTAGCTTATTGAGAATAATTACTATTTATCACTCCTATTTTATTAAGTGACGACATAAACTTTCAAGACTTCTTTTAATGAAACTCAACCCAATTTAATTTTAATCGATTGTTCCAGAAGGGAGGAATTATATGTCAGACGAAAAAAAACCTGTTGCCAAAAAAGTCGTTCCCAAAAAAGAGGTTGATCCCAGAGACCTCACAACCTGTGACGCCACCAAGCAGATGATTCTTAAGGCCCGCAGAGACGGTGTCGAAACGGCCTTTGATCGGGCCACCAGCATGAAAGCCTGCCCCATCGGGGCGGATTCGGCCTGCTGCAAACACTGTTTCATGGGCCCCTGCCGCCTGAACGCCAAAGATCCCTATGGCAAAGTCGGTGTCTGCGGTGCGACCATCGATACCATCATGGCACGAAATTTTGCACGTGCTGTGGCGTCCGGAGGCGCCGCCCATACCGACCATGGTATGAGCATGCTCGATCTGTTTCGCGAGGTGATCAACGGCAACATTAAAGACTATGAGATCAAAAATCCGACCAAGCTCATTCAAGTGGCCGGTTATGTCGGCATCGAGACCGAAGATCGCGAGATCAAAGACATTGCCATGGATTTATACCACGAATTGGAGCGAACCTATACCCAGGTTGAAGGTGAAATTCCGTTTGCCAAGCGGGTTCCGCAAAAAACGCTGGAAACCTGGCGCAAGGAGGGCATCGTGCCCCGGGGCGCCATGCGCGAGATCATGGAGCTCATGCACCGCACACACATGGGCGTGGATCAGGATTATGCCAACATCACCAAACAATGCAGCCGAACAGCACTGGCCGACGGTTGGGGCGGCTCCATGGTGGCCACCGAAATATCCGATATCCTTTTTGGCACCCCGGCACCGGTCGCCATCGAAGTCAATATGGGTGTTCTCAAAGAAGACCAGGTTAACATCATCGTGCACGGTCACGAGCCGAATCTGTTCGAATCGATGATTGAATCGGTCAACGAGTCGACCCTCATCGAAGCGGCCAAAAAAGCCGGCGCCAAGGGCATCAATCTCTGCGGCATGTGCTGCTCGGGTGCCGAAGTCCTGGTTCGCCACGGGATTCCGCATGCCGGCAATTTTATGTCCACCGAGACGATACTGGTCACGGGTGCCGTTGACGCCATGACGGTTGATGTGCAGTGTATCAAGCAGGGCCTGGTGAA
>JASFGN010000229.1:0-5810 GCA_050123735.1 Desulfobacterales bacterium
AGCGACCGCCACCGGCGCCTCATCGGTCGACTCCGCATCTAATTCGAGGTCCAGATTCAAATCATCCAATGCTTCAGCGTCCTGACTTTCCTCAGAAGGCTGTTCTTCGGGTTCGATAATACCTTCTAAATCCGAAAGATCCAGTTCATCATCTTCTTCCGCGCCCGCGCCCAGATCGGCGGCCATCGAAGCCGTTTCCGGTTCCAGCTCCGGTTCTAAATCAAGATCCAGGTCAAAATCATCTGCGTCTTCGGAGACGACCTCTTCTACCGGTGTATCTGTGCCAGCATCGACCAGATCTTCGATTTCCTCCATATCAAGCTGTTCGCCGGCATCTTCGTCTGCAGACGGTTCGGCCAGGGCCGATTCGATCTCATCGGATTCGATGTCCAGGTCCATTTCCATATCGTCATCCGGCGCTTCGTCGGACACGAACCCTTCCAGTTCTAAATCATCATCTGCTCCCACCAGCTCTTCAAGATCCGAAAGATCCAGTTCATCACTGTCGGCATCTGCGGCAGGCGACAGGGCATCATCAGTCCGTTCCGCCGCAGGCGAGTCCGCTTCGACAGCCTCAGTTAAATCATCCATGTCCATATCCAGATCCGGCAGATCGGCGTCAAGATCCCCCAGTTCAGATTCTTCTATCTCTAACAGGTTTTCTTCATCCGATCCCAAACCCAGAAGATCGGTATCATCATCGTCGGATGATTCCAGTGCCAGATCTTCCTCGTCAAAATCCATCATATCATCAAGATCGGGCAATTCATCATCCATTTCGAGGGCCAGATCTTCCGTCCCTTGGTCCGGTTCGGGCAATGCAGTTTCAGGATATACGACAAAGACACTGCTGCATTTCGAGCACCGCACCTTTGAACCGGTATCTTTCAACAGATGATCATCAACGTTGAAACTCGAATCACATTCATTACAGGTAACAATCATTTCATACCCCATTAATTATGGAAATTGAATCCGGTAAACGTGCTTGGCAATGTGGTGTAAAAAAATAATCTGTATAATAAAATTATCGTGAATACGCAAATTTGTCAATTATTTTTATTCCTTACATTCCCGTCGCAGCCAGCTCTTTGATGAGTTTCTTCTGTTCATCTGTCAGCTTTTGAGGCAATTTGAGCTGGATTTTTAAATACAGATCACCTTTTTTGCCACCTTTCATGTGCGGAAGCCCGTGGCCAGACATGCGCATTTTGGTTCCGGGCTTGGTACCGGGCGGGATTTTCAAATTGAGTTGTTTACCATCGAGGGTGGGCACGGAAATACGGGTCCCCAGTATCAGCTCGCTTAATTTCAATTCCTGATTCATGTACAGGTCATATTCTTCGGTTTGATACACAGGGTCTTTGAGCAGCTTTGACTGGATGAACAGATCCCCCGCCGGTCCTCCGAGCGGGCTGGGGCTTCCTTTGCCGGCCAGTCTTAATTTTTTTCCGGATATCAAGCCTTTAGGGACCTTGACGGTTACTTTTTCGGAATAGCCCTGATGTTGCAGACTAATGGTCTTGCTGGTTCCGGAGGCCACCTCCTTGAGCGTTAGCGGGAGTTCATATACCAGGTCAACCCCTTTCATGCGGGCCTGCTGGGGACCGGTCTGGGAGCCGAATGGCCCGCCACCGCCAAAATTAAAGCGCGTGCTGCCACCCCTGCTGCGACCCGAAAAAAAATCTCCACCAAAACCAAATTCTCGGAAAATATCACCAAAATCAAATCCTCTGAAAATATCTTCCTGGCTAAACCGCTGCTGAAACCCTTCAGCTCCAAAGGTGTCGTATTCTTTTCGCTTTTTGGGGTCACTCAATACAGCATAGGCCTCGCTGATCTTTTTGAATTTTTCTTCGGCTGTCTTATCACCTTTGGTGTGGTCCGGGTGGTATTTCATCGCCAGTTTACGATAGGCTTTTTTGATGTCCTCTTTGGAGGCATCCTTTTTGACGCCCAGTATTTGATAATAATCTTCTCCCATAAACGAAAGCCCCGTTTGAATTAAAAAGCAAATAAATAGATGATAATTATGGATTTTTTTATGTCTAGGATAAGGTGTTCGTCAACGGGTGTCAAGGGGCCAACGCTATCGCACTGCTGGTTTTTGGGTGACTTGTGTTCGCGAGGACGACGACGAGAACGAAACATTTTGCTATCTATCGTAATCGTCCTCCTGCTCGTCCTCGTCCTCGGTTATGTTCCAGCCATGCCGTATTTTACAAACTGCGTGCACTTGCACCCGTAATCAACTGCCAGAAAGCAGAGGCCAGTAGCCAGTGGTCTGAGACCTAATCCGAACGGTTTGCCGCCTTTATGGCAACCATCAGCACCGACATGGCTGCCGGTGTTATGCCGTCGATGCGCGAAACCTGACCCAGCGTGGTCGGTCTGGTTCCAGACAATTTTTCCTTCAATTCATTCGATAGGCCGTGCACACTGAAAAAATCAAAGTTTTCCGGTATTTTAAATTGCTCCAGATTTTTAAATTTTTCGATTTCGGCGAGCTGCTTTTGAATGTAGCCCTCATATTTGATTTCGATTTCGACCTGCTCGGTGACCTCGCGGCTAATCGGCTCCGGAGCCGCTGCCAGAGTTGCGACCGCCTCGTAGCCCAGTTCAGCGCGCTTCAATAATTGGTCCAGACGCACCCCGCTTTGAATCGGCTGCGTGCCGGCGTCTAGCAGATACCGATTAACACGCTCTTCCGGTTTGATGGTGATCTGCTTGATTCGCCGAATTTCTTGCGCGATCCGGTTTTTACGCGCATTGATTTCTTTGAGTGCGTCCGTCTCAATGAGACCCAGCTCGTGACCGGCTTCGACGAGCCGAAGCGCAGCATTATCCTCTCTGAGCATTAAGCGGTACTCGGCTCTGGATGTAAACATCCGATAGGGTTCCCGTGTTCCCCGTGTCACCAGATCATCTACCATAACACCCATATAGGCCTGAGATCGATCCAGGATAAATGGTTTGCGCTTTTGAACCTGGCAGGCGGCATTAATACCGGCCCACAGACCCTGGGCAGCCGCTTCTTCGTAACCGGAAGTCCCGTTGATCTGGCCGGCCAAAAAGAGCCCTGCGACCCGATCCGTTTCAAGGGTGGACTTGAGCTGGATGGGATTGACATAATCGTATTCGATGGCGTAGGCCGGTCGCATGATTTCAGCAGACTCCAGGCCTTCAACCGAGCGCACCAGTTCGATCTGAATGTCAAGCGGCAGGCTGTTGCCCAGCCCGGAAGCATAAATTTCCTGGGTATCGATACCTTCCGGTTCAAGAATGACCTGGTGTTGATCCTTGTCGGGAAAGCGCACAATTTTGTCTTCAAAAGAAGGACAATAGCGGGCCGAAACGCCCTTGATGACACCGCCGTAGAGAGCCGACCGCTCAAGATTTTTCCGTGCGATTTCATGGGTGCGCGGATTGGTGTGGCCAATATGACACGGCAAGTGGGGCATCTGGAGCGAATCACTAAAATAGGAAAAAGGGGTCGGGTTATCATCCGATTCCTGCACCGTAAATTTTGAGAAATCAATGCTGGATTTTTTCAGTCGCGGAGGCGTGCCCGTTTTCAGACGGCCGAGCTCAAAGCCCAGGTTTTTGAGATCGCTGGCCAGTCCATATGATGCAAATTCACCGGCCCTGCCGGCCTGAAACGAATTGAATCCGATATGCAGAAGGCCGCTCAGAAATGTACCGGTCGCCAGCACAACGGCTCTTGCCGGATACCCGAATCCGAGGTGATCTTCAATCCCCGCTACCCGGCCGCCTTCCACCACCAGCTTGCGCGCCTTTGTCTGTTTGAGGTCCAAATTGGGCTGCGCTTCAACGACTGCCTTCATGGCCATATGATATCGGGTCTTGTCATTCTGGGTGCGGGAAGCATGCACCGCAGGCCCTTTTTTGGTATTCAGCTTGCGGAAAGAAATGGCCGTCTTATCGGTGATTTTTGCCATTTCACCGCCCAGGGCATCCAACTCCTTTACGAGCTGCCCCTTGGCCATTCCACCGATTGAAGGACTGCAAGGCATTGCCGCCAGCTTGTCCAGATCGATGGCCACCAGCAACACGTCGCATCCCATTCGGGCAGCAGCCAGGGCAGCTTCGCAGCCAGCATGACCCGCACCGACCACAATGACATCATATTTTTTTGAATAAGCACTCATGGCAACCGATAGCGCATTTTCACGTGTTTGAATAGTCGATTGGGTTTAATGTCTCCGTTTCTAATGAGGCACACATTTTCTGACAATATTCAATCTTCAATATTCAATTTACAATTCTCCGGAAAGTTGTCAGCTGATGTTACTTATGCTAAATTTGAAACGCTCAACTCAAATTATACCTGAGTTGAGCGCTTGTCGAGGTCGAAGATCCGCCGCTGGCGGATTGCCGCAGATCGGCAAGCCGAACATATATTTTAGGGCTCGAAAATGCGATTATAGTACCGACCTTCTTAACGGTCAAGGTTTGGGCAATGGAAGCGCATAAACGCTACACTGATTTGAATAGCTATCTGCGACATATTTTTGGCTGTCGGGTTCAAAAAATTACCGTCGATGCCGGTCTGACGTGCCCCAATCGAGATGGAAGCATCTCGACCGGTGGGTGCATTTACTGCAATAGCCGTGGATCCGGCACAGGCGCTCACGCAAGGGGCCTGTCTGTGACCCGGCAACTCCTCAACGGAAAAGATGCGCTGTCCAGACGATACAGGGCCAAAAAATTTATCGCCTATTTCCAGTCTTTTTCAAACACCTACGCCCCGCTGCCGACACTTCAATCCCTGTATGCAGAAGCGCTGGCTGTTGATGATGTCGTCGGGTTGTCAATCGGCACCCGGCCCGATTGCGTGGATGATGCCGTGTTGAATTTGCTCCAAGATTATGCCAAGCACTATCTGATCTGGATTGAATATGGCCTGCAGTCTGCCAGCGATGCGACCCTGGCCTATATCAACCGCGGCCATGATGTCCAATGCTTCAAGGATGCCGTCGAAAAAACCCGCAACCGCGGCATCAAGATATGTGTGCATGTCATCTTGGGGCTTCCTCATGAAACACGGCAGGATATGTTGCATACGGCCGAAATGATCGCCACGCTCGGCATTGACGGCGTTAAGCTGCATCTGCTTTATGTGATCAAAGGAACCGCTCTGGAAACGCTTTATCGGCAGGGTGACTTTAAATGTCTGGAGCAAAATGCTTATGTGGACCTTGCCTGTGATTTTCTGGAACGAATTCCATCGGAAGTCGTGATTCAGCGCCTGACGGGTGACCCGCATCCCGCCGAACTGGTGGCACCGGCCTGGGCGCTGAATAAATCTGAAACACTGGCTCAAATCCGGCAAACGCTGGAAAAAAGGGATTCTTGGCAGGGCAAGTTCTTTAACGGCCGATAAAGCCGAATGTTACCGGGTGCCTATTTGTTCTTGGCTGCAGGTGTCGTCACCAGGTTCAAAGGTTCAACGTTCAAAGGTTCAGAGTTACGTAATATCGGACCAATGTGGGATTAGACCTGAGAAGAATTTTTTACAACGCATAACGCCGTAGACCCTAAATCCCAGCACATGGTAACCCTGAACGCGGAACCCTGAACCTATGAACCTGTGAACCTTGAAACAACGCGACCCTATCCATATATTTAACAGTAGCGCTTAACCCGAAGTAAACAAGTGACATGAGAAATGCGCGAGCAAGTATTCCTATATCCCACGGATTTTGATCTTTCGTTTAAGGTCTTTCATGAGCTCATGGCCCGGAAGGTCACTGATATCCTTCTGGTATCCAGCCCTTACGATGCTTTCA
>JASFGN010000230.1:0-5801 GCA_050123735.1 Desulfobacterales bacterium
CAGGGCACCGCGTTCAAGATCGTAGGGCAATCTTTGCATACAGACAACCGAACAATTTCCGCGCACATGAATATTGGTCACCATTTTGTTGGCGATAAGATCCGCAGCTGCCTGTTTTGGGTCTGCTTTGCTGCCATCAAGCACCTGCTCAAGGGTCAGCGGGATCATGGCAAAATTGGCCTGATGTTCTATCAGGAGGTCAATATCATCCATGTCCAGGTTATGGGGGGCCATTAAAGTTTCCAGGTGGTACTTTGCGCCACGGGTGGCATGCAGAAATACGCCTTTACCATTCATGTGTCCGAACATCTTTGCCCGGTCGGTAAACGGCAGGACCTCGATATAGGGGGCAAAACAGCCGTGGCTCCGGGTCAGCGTGTCAACGATGCCCCATCTGGGCTTCCGGCTGAAATCCCCTTTGCCCCTGTGCAAACGAAGGACAACATCTCGATTGGCGCCAAGGTATATTGAGGCGATGGTTTTGTGCCTGCCCGAGGCCGTATATGCATTTGCCAGCCGGGCGATATGGTCCGGCCGGCGGTCAACCGTCATCACGTCAAAAGCAAAGGCATTGACATGTTTATTATAAAAGGCCAGGGCATTGCGAAAGTTTTTGAAGGTCCCCTTAGCAGCCGCCTCGGGGTAGGATTGTTCTACAAGGCAGTGCTGAACCCGGGTGGCCATTGCCGGGACCCGGTGTTCGAGCATGCCCAGTTGATTATCAATAAGGATGCCGTCTATCTTATGCGGGCCTCTTATTTTTAGCAGCTCGCCGGCGATGCAACCGGCGATGTCATCCCCGGCGTTAAATCTCACCTTTGCCGGCAAATCGTTGACGCCGGCCTTTGATATTTGCGATTTCGTTTCGAGGACGGTGGCCACGGCATCGTCACCAAAGATGATGTTGGCGGTGTCGTCGGGCGCAAAGACTTTGGCGCGATGCACGTTTTCGGCACCGACTATAATCGACAGGTCGCCGGCCTGCAGCATGCCGGCCAGCGACATGATGAATATGAGCTCAACAGACACATTAAAACCCGGACAGCCGGCATATAAATCGAGCACCCGTGTGTCCGGGCAACTGTTTTTGACAAGTTCAAAGGAATGCCGGACAAGCGGTCCCGGATCGAATTTGTCTTCACCGATATTGGTGGCCCCGATGATCAGTTTGATGCGGGCAGGATCGATGTCGGCTGTTTGCAGCAGCTCCTTAAAAGCCAGAACGCCGATGCGCTCATCCTCGGGCGCCACGATTCTGGTGCGAACGCCGATGCGGTCCTCGATGGTTTGGTTGTTGACCGGTATGCCGCCTTTAAAGAATATGCCTTTGTTTTCATAAATGGAATTGTCGACCAACCGGCCCCCGTTCCAGGCGCCCTGGGCAATGATGTCCAAGACCGTATCGTTCACTGAAGTTATCCCCTTGTATAGTCGAAGATGGAATCAGCTTTATTTACCATACTTTTACAATTGTGACTAAAGTTGGAAGTGATCTAAAGTGCCTAAAGTTAAGGAATTCTATCATTCAATTAAAAAGATGGAGCGTTGCGACACCACAACTTTAGGCATTTTAGCTCACTTTAGTCATTTTAGGCACTTTTTATTCGCGGCTTTGCGCATCTTTAGATAGCGATCAGACGTTAAACCGAAACTGAATAATATCCCCATCCTGCACTTCGTAAGCCTTGCCCTCCAATCTGACGGTGCCCTGCTTTTTGGCATCACCATAACTGCCGGCAGCCATCAGATCCTGGAAGGAGATGACCTCTGCGCGAATAAAGCCTTTTTGCATATCGCTGTGGATATGGCCGGCCGCTTCCAGGGCCCGGGTGCCCTTTTTAAGGGTCCAGGCGCGGACTTCGTTGCTGATAATGGTAAAAAAGGAAATGAGATCCAAAAGCGCGTAAGATTGCCGGATGACCCGATCCATGGCTGATGCCGGGATATTAAATTCGGCCAGAAATTCGGCCGCCTCCGCCGTGTCCATCTGGGCCAGCTCCTGTTCCAGTTTAGCCCGTATGACCATGCATTCTTCGGCAGCAGCCAGGCGCTCGATATTCGGCAGGCGATCATCATCATCTTCATTGTTAAACAGGATCAGGACGGGCTTGGCGCTTAAAAAGGCAAACCCTCGCAGGCGGTGGGCGGCGGCCAGCTCGGGTTTGTTTCTTAACGCCATCTCATTTTCAAGGCAATCCCGGCAGGCCGTTAACAGGTCGTATTCTTCCGGATCCATTTTCTTGCCGCGCCGGTGGTCCAGCTCGATGCGCTCCAGGCGTTTTTCCGCTACCACCAGATCCGCCAGAACAAGTTCCTGGTCCAGCCTGCGAAAATCCTCGGCGGGGGAAGGTTTTTCAAAGCCGTAGGCTGCGTGGTTGCGGATGACATGCAAGAGCGCGTCGCAATCCCTGACGGCCGTCCAGAGAGAGGGGTCTGCAGCGCTGTCTTTTTTAAGGCCCGGCAGAAAATATTCCACCTGGGCGCAGATGGTTTTTTGCGGGTTAACCATGCGGCTTAATGCATCGACGCGGTCATCCGGCACACGGACGGTGGCAATCCGATCCCGCCCTTTGTGCTCAGGACCGGAGATATTCCGGGTTAATGCATCAAATACGGTTGATTTGCCGGCACGCGGCAGGCCAATTATGCCCAGCTTCATTTAAGGCCTCAAAAAATGCTGTGGACCGGTTCAGAGGATACCAAGAACCTACCATCGACAGCGGAGATGAAGCAAATAAAAAATCTTCAGCCGCCGCGGGTTAATTTTCGGCTGCTGATCCGGGCGGAGGGGGCATCCATTTCAGAGGTTGGTTCGGTCGGTTTTACGGGCCGGCTGAACGGATTGTTGAAGACGAGCACGGTGGCAATCGGCAGGATCAGACCCATGACGGAAACGGTTACCATCAGTGTCCCCAGCTGTTCGTACTGACCGCGCGGGATGATGAAAATTTCATTTAAATAATTGGTGCCCAGGCTGCTGGCCGAAAGCGCCAGGTTGGTAAAGGCTGCCATGACGGCAAAATAGGTGGCTTTTTTGTCGCGCGGGGCTTCCTTGGCGATCCAGGCCAGCATCGGAATCATGGCCACCTGGCCCAGGGGTGAATCGGCCATGGTGTCGATGATGGCGATGGTGCGCGCGCCGAAGCCGAAGTGAGCCTCGGTCCAGAGGTGCAAACCATAATACATGCCGATAAACGGCAGAATCATAATCGTACTGTAGACCGATAAAAATACCACCAGGTAAGGCACCGGATGGCGGCCCATCCAGCTGCGCAGGGCAAACATACCGGCGATGGCCAGCAAGGAGGCTATCTGGCGCAAGGTGCCGAAAAAAGCTTCATCAAAGCCCAATACGTCGATTTGCCACCACTGGGCACCGGGACCGAATGTCGGCATGGCCCGAAAGACAAATATGATGATGGCGATGCCGATGATTTCACGACGCTTATCAGGCGTCATCTCCTGCACCAGCTGGTAGATCAGATAGCCGATGATGCCCAACGAGCCGATAAAGATGATTTCCTTTTTTAAGGGCAGATCTGAAAGTCCCAGCAGCAGGGTCATGATCACAAAGATTCCGCTGCCGCCCAGAATATACCAGTTGGGGGCGGTCAGGCTATCGTGGGTTTGCAGCATCTCATCGATTTCTTCGGCCGAGAAGCCTTCTTTTCGCAGCTGAAGGCGGCGGTGGCGGGTGGTCCAACTGCCCAGGGTTACGCCCAGCACAGAGATCAGCGGTATAATCAGAGACCATTTGTACATGACCTCATAGGAGAGGATGCTGGCCAGCCAGCCGCCCAGCCCGGCCACCAGGGCGCTCCCCCCGATGATCGCGATGCGCCCCAGGGTCTGCATGGTGACATGCATGCGCTGCAAAGTGGCTTCCGGCAGGGGGTTTCCATCCTCATCGACGGGTGACACGGCTTCAACGGTCATGGCGTCTGCCACCACGTCCTGCAGAACGAAACCCACCGGTGACAGCAGCACCGATATGATGTACCAGATATCAAGCGGTAAAAACGATGCCATCCATTGCTGATGACCGGTCAAGCCGACCATGATTACCAGACTGAGGGCCATCAGGCTGGCCCCTAAATAGACAAAAGCGGCCTTGCGGCGCCAGAACAGATCGACCAGATGCCCCAGCGGCATCTTTAAGGCCCAGGGCAGGCCGGCCCAGAAGGCCAGGCCGGCTAAAAATGCAGCCGATAAACCCAGTTGCTCTTTGACAAAAAAAGATTCGATGATACCGGTAAATCCGGAAACGCCGGCCGCCAGATAGACCATCAACGGTGGCAGGTAACTCCAGCGCATTTCACGGAAAATCCCCAGGAAATCCCGTGTAAACCAGCTCCAGATGCGGCTGGTGATGGGGGTGCTTTTGCTGTTGGCAGTCATGGTATCCTTCAGTCGCATAAAGCCACGCAAGGGACATTGCTCATAGCGATAAGCGAGTCAGCTTTGAAGCCGCTTTGATATTTTGGCCTCATTTATATTTTACGAAATTCGAATTGTTTTCACAAGACTGGTTTAGTTATGGAAATGAGGAAAATTCAAGCGCCAAAATGCTTAAATTTCAAATCACAAAACGCAAATATCAAACAAATCACGATGACCAAAATTCAAAATACTAAATGTTTGGGCCATTGAAAATTGATATTTGTTTGATATTTGATGCTTGGAACTTGGAATTTAAGTGAATTTATTATTAAACGCTAAAAGCTTTTGGGCGGCGATTAATCAGTAAGCGGACGCCGCTTCTGTAGCTCGGGCATGTCGGGCAGGGAGATGCTGCCCTCGGAATCAAATGGCAGTGTGCCGGGAAAAGCGCCGGCTCCCAGGCGCAGCTTGCCTTTAATCCGATATTGCAATTGCTCCTGTTTGTGCATTCCCACGGCGCTCTTTATGATATCGAATACCGATGAATAGACGCGTAGCGGCAACAACTCGGTGCCGTAGGCCGGAATTTCAATATCGGATTCTGAAACCCCGAAGGCAAAGGCTTTACCGTTAAGTTCAATTTCACTCTCGACGCCTTTGATCGTTAAGGGCGTTTCATTGGTGTTAAACACCCGCAATTGCACCTCAAAGACGGTTTCAAGCAGATTCATCGATTCGGGTCTAATATTGGCCAGTTTGACCCGCGGCGGCTCCATGCGCTGGCCCACACCGGCGCAGCCGGCCAGATAGACAGACACAACCGCAGCGATGACCATTATGTTGCTAACTCTGAGCGTTGGCCTCATTGATTCAGTATCCCTTTCAGCAGACCCTTGCCGGTTTCTTCAAGCTTTTTCTTGTCGAGCAATTCTTCGGGCTTTTCGGTACCCTCCAGCACGCCCTCCAGCTGCTTTTTGGCGACGCCGGCAAGGTCCGGTCGAAACTGGGGTTTGGCAAACGTCCCGGAGACGATGACCGGCACCATCAGCCCGGTGCGATCGGCGGTATCTCCCTGTCCTTTGATGGTACCGACCACTTTGGGCTCCACCCGGAAATCCAACGTCTCTGCCACCAGGTTGGCATTACCGGCTGCCACAACCCGAATCAACGGTGATTTCAGGCTCGTCTGCGGTGTGTTGAAGATCCCATTGGTAATGGTGAAGGGTGCAGCCAGTTCGGCAAAATCGGTTTTTGGCCGTTCGGAAGGCTTTGCTGCCAGACCAAAAGCGGCTTGAACATTGCGAATCATGCCGGCCAGATCGATACCGACGATGGCACCGTCGTTGAATTGCAGCTGGCCGTCACCGTTCAGGGTTTGCTTTATCGTGTCCGCATTATCACCGGCCATGGACAGGTTCAGC
>JASFGN010000231.1:0-5791 GCA_050123735.1 Desulfobacterales bacterium
GCTCGCCGGCCTGGTATGAAATTTGCTCGATTTACTAAGGATGTAAATTAACTCCACGAAGATCACGAAGATCTCGACGGAAAATATAAAAGAAATTGCCGCAAAGGCCCTTGGTGAACTTCGTGTTCTTTGTGGTTAAAGATTTGGCCACGAACACAAAGAGAACTGTTTGTTGCAACCGAATCGCAACAGGAGAATATGAACATGACAACCCAAACGCTTTTTGAGGGGGTCATTGCCGTTCTGCAAAAATCCCTTGACCGGGCCTCCTTGAGGCACAGGGTCATCACATCCAATATCGCCAATATCGACACTCCGAATTACAAGGCATTTGAGGTGGTTATGGAAGATGTCCGCCAAAAAAAAGGTGGTTTTTCAGGAAAGCTGGAGCTGATCCGCACCGAACCGCGGCATCTGAACGGGCGCCGGCGGGCATCCGATCAAGTCAAAATAAAAGCCAGCCAGCCACCGCCATTCAATTTAAGAGCCGACGGCAACACGGTTGACCTGGACCGTACCATGGGGAAATTAGCTGAAAACACCATCATGTATCGGACCGCTGCCCAGCTCATTCGCAGAAAATTCCAGGGGCTCAAGAATGTCATCAAAGGAGGGCAATAAGCATGGATTTTTTTGATGCAATGAATATCAGCTCCTCGGGTCTATCGGCCCAGCGACTGAGGATGAACCTGATATCGGCCAATTTGGCCAATGTGAACACCACGCGCACCAAATACGGCGGGCCCTACCGCCGCAAGGATCCTGTTTTTGCGGCCCAGGCGCCGGCGGGTTCATTTCGCGAGATGTTGCGCAACCGACAAAAGGAACATCTAAAAGAAGTCGCTGTCGTGGGTATCGTCGAGGATTCCCGTCCGTTCATTCAAAAATATGATCCGACCCATCCGGATTCGGATGACAACGGTTATCTATCCATGCCCAATATCAATCTGATGGAAGAAATGGTGAATATGATATCGGCGACGCGCAGTTATGAAGCCGGTGTAACTGCCATTCAATCCGCTAAAAATATGGCGCTCAAAGCGCTGGAAATAGGACAATAACGATGAATGAAGTCACCTTTCAGAAAGGACTGCCGTCTCTGATTGGGCCGCAGCCCGATACCCGGGACACCCAGGCGACGGAACCGGCAGCATTTGGCAGTATGCTGGCCCGCGCTCTGAATGAAGTCAACCAACTGAATGCAGACGCCAATGAAGCCGTTGAGAATTTGGCCGCCGGCAACCAAAAGGACATCCACCAGACCATGATTGCCCTCGAAAAAGCCGATGTGGCCTTTCAGCTGCTGATGCAGGTCCGCAATAAAATCATTTCGGCGTATGAAACGATCATGCGCATGCAGGCCTAAAACCGGAGACCGGTAATGCCTTTTCGTAAAATACTATCGCAGCTTCAAACCCTTTTCAAAAGTATCAGTCTGACCAAGCGCATGGTCCTGCTGACCATTGCGGTGGGCTCTGTCGCCGGTTTTGTTTTTTTGATGAACTGGGCCGCTACACCCGAGTTTCATCCTTTGTACAGTCACCTGGATGCCAATGATGCCGGTGTGATCATCAGCCGGCTCAAAGATGAAAAAATTCCTTACCGTCTTTCCGCCAACGGCAATACCATTCTGATCCCCCAGGAACTGATCTATGAAACCCGCATGAATTTGGCGTCCGAGGGGCTGCCGCAGGGCGGAAGCACCGGTTTCGAGCTGTTTGACAACACCAAACTCGGTATGACCGAATTTGCACAAAATGTGAATTATCAGAGAGCGCTGCAGGGTGAATTGGTGCGCAGCATCAATGGGTTTGAGGAAGTGGACAGCTGTCGGGTGCATATCGTTATGCCCGAAAAATCACTTTTTATCAAAGATGAAGAATCCGCATCCGCATCGGTCGTCTTAAAATTGAAGCATGGCAAATGGCTGTCGCAACAACAGGTGCAGGGGATTGTGCATCTGGTGTCTTCAAGCGTATCTCGCCTGACGCCGGAAAATGTTACCGTGATCGACAACAGCGGCAGATTGTTAACCGGCCGTAGCGACTCCGCCGGCCTCTCGACGCTGAGCTCGGATCAACTGGACCATCAGGTAAAGGTCGAACGCAAGCTGGAGATGCGGGTCCTGTCGATGCTGGAAAAGGCCCTGGGGGCCAACCGGGCGATTGTGCGGGTGTCCTGCGCCTTGAATTTCAAACAGCATGAAATGACCGAGGAGCGCTTTTTTCCTGAAAATCAGGTGGTGCGCAGTGAGCAAACCTACAATGAAACGGCCAAAGAGAGCGATCCGGTTCCCAAGGGTATCCCCGGGATTCAATCGAATCTGCCCGAGACCAGTGCGGCGCTCAATCAAACCACCGAACAAGAGGATACCACTTTTGCAAAGCAGGATCGCACTGTTAATTATGAGATCGGTAAACTGACCAGTCGCACCCTGGAGCCGGTGGGCGGGATTGAGCGCATTTCGGTGGCCGTGATGGTGGATGGCACCTATCAGTCAACTGTGACCGAAGACGGGGAAACGGAAACATCCTATGTTCCGCGCTCATCCGAAGAATTGACCCAGATCGAAAATCTGGTCAAGCGGGCGGTGAATTTCGATGCCCAGCGCGGCGATCAGGTTGAGGTGGTCAACATTCCCTTCGAGACATCCCAAATGGCACAACCTGAGACCGATTCAGCGATCCTTCGATGGCTGGACCACCTGACTCCGTATAAGCCCTATTTTAAATATGCATTTTTGAGTTTGTTTTTATGTCTGACTTTTCTGTTCGTTGTTAAACCCCTGATCAAATGGCTGACGGGCCGTGCGGATGGTGATATCGAACTTTTGGGTCAACTCCCCAAAACTGTCGGGGAGCTTGAAAATACAACCGATCCGAAGCTTTTAGCCTTTAAAGATCAGATATCCCAATTAATTACCCAGGACAGCGAAGCATCACTGGGCGTGATGCGAGACTGGCTCAAAGAAGAAGAAAGCGCCGATGGCGTGCAGGGACCTCAAAAGTAGGTGCAGTAAGCAATGGATACGAAAAGAATAGCAGGCCCGGTTAAAGCGGCCATTCTGATTCATGCGCTGGGGCGTCCCCACGCGGAACGGCTGCTCAGACAGCTGAATGATGCCGAAAAAGAACGCATCCATAGCCACCTGTCGCAAATCCGGACCATTTCACCCGAGGTCGTCGAGCAGGTCGCAGCCGAATTTGCCGCCATCGCCAAGAATTATCGGTCCAAACAGGGCGCATCTTCCAGGGACCGCAGCCTCTCAAAAACGGCGGCCGCTGATGCGGACGCCGCACCCAGCGGTCTTGAGGCCCTTAAATCCTTGAATGCGGATGATGTCTACGATCTGATCAAAGATGAACAACCGCAGACCATTGCCATTATTCTAGTCCATCTTCAAACCGGTGTGGCCAGTGATGTGATCGCCAAATTACCCGATGAAATTAAAACGGAGGTGGCCATGCGGGTGGTTCATCTGGATAAGGTCACAGCAGCTATTGTCGATGAAGTCAATTCGGTTTTGAAAGACATTTTAAAGTCCAAGCAAAATTCGGTTTCCAATGTCTCCGGTGGTGTCGATCGTCTGGCGGAGATATTAAATCAAACCGACGAGATATCCAGCGAATTGATCCTGAATGAGCTGGAAGAGGCGGATATGGAGGTCGCTGCGCAGGTCAAACAGCGTATGTTTGTGTTTGAAGACATTCTGTTGGTCGATGACCGCGGCGTTCAGAAACTGTTGCGAAAGGTCGAGACCATGGAACTGGCGATTGCGCTCAAAGCCGCTTCCGAGGAAGTCAAAGAAAAGATTTTCAAAAATATGTCTGAACGCGCCGGCGAGATGCTGAAAGAAGAAATAGATGATATGGGGCCGGTGCGCATGAAAGAAGTTACCGACGCTCAGCAAAATATCACCAATATTATTCAGGAAATGGAAACCAAGGGCGAACTCATCATTGCCGGCCGCCGAGGAGATGATATCGTTGAGTGATCCGCGTAAAAAAACATCCCCAACACCGGTCGATGGTTTTCACCTGCATTATTTTCCCAACATTCCGGTCGATGAGCCCAGTTTTGACTACGGGGGCCCGTCCCCTGACAGTGAATTCAAGCGCTCGCTTTTTGAAGATCTGGATCCGGAGCCGGCCTGCGCGGCAGATCCATCCACTTCAGAAATCAGTGAGACGCCGCCAGTCGATCAAGGACCGTCAACTGATGAGATTAAGGAAAGTGCCTTTCAGAAGGGATTCCTCGAGGGTAAAAAAGTGGGTTATGAGTCCGCATCGAAGCGAGCCGATGCCGTCATAGAAACCCTGCAGCAGACCCTCGAACAACTGCAGCGCGTGCGCTCCGACATTCATCAGGAAATTGAAAAAGAAGTCACCCATCTGGCCTTATCCATTGCTAAAAAAATTGTCTGTCATGAGATCAAAACCACCCGCCAAACGGTTGCCTGTGTTGCCCGCGAAGCGCTGGCGCGCGTCGACAACCCCGGAAAAATAAGGATTAAACTGAACCCGGAAGATCTACGATTCATCCAGGAAACCCAGTCTCAATTTAACCGTTTTCTGGAAAACTTTGATGATGTTCACCTGGAAGCCGAGGACTCGATCCAAAGCGGGGGCTGTTTGATCGAGACCGATAGGGGAGATATCGACGCGCGCATCGAAAAACAATTTGAAGCGATCGAGGAAGCATTCCAGGCTCAGTTTGAACAGCCGCAACAGGAGCTCAAATAAGCAATTATGGCAATTCCCTTAGGTCTGGAAAAATATCGCCTCTGTGTGGATTCCGCCTGCACCATTCAAGCCCAGGGAAAAGTCACCAACATCGTGGGGCTGGTCATCGAAGCCCAGGGTCCGATGTCGCGCCTGGGGACCGTATGTGATATTTATACCCGGGGTGATCATCGCAAGATAAGCGCCGAGGTCATGGGTTTCCGGGACAACAGGGTCATGATGATGCCGCTGGAGGAAATGCGGGGCATCGGTCCCGGCTGCCCGATCGTTGCCCGCCAGCAGCGCGCGGTTATTCCGGTCGGAGCCGGATTGTTGGGGCGGGTTATCGATGGGCTCGGCAACCCCATTGACGGTAAAGGGCCGATTGCGGCTGAAAGCGAATATCCGATTTACGGTGTGCCGGTTAATCCGCTGTCCCGGAAACGGATTGCGCAACCGCTTGATCTGGGTATCCGGGCCATTAATGGCCTGTTAACGCTGGGTTGCGGTCAGCGCATCGGTATTTTTGCCGGCTCGGGAGTCGGCAAAAGCGTATTGCTGGGTATGATCGCGCGCAAAACCGCTGCCGATGTCAACGTCATCGCGCTGATCGGCGAGCGCGGTCGTGAAGTCAATGAATTTATTGACAAAGAACTCGGTCCGCAAGGCCTGAAGCGCTCGGTCATTGTGGTGGCCACTTCCGATCATTTGCCGCTGATTCGCATGCGGGGCGCATTTATTGCCACCGCCATTGCAGAATTTTTCCGGGATCAGGGCCAGCATGTGAATTTAATGATGGATTCGGTCACCCGCTTTGCCATGGCCCAGCGCGAAATCGGGCTGGCGCTGGGAGAACCGCCCACCACCAAAGGGTATACCCCATCGGTATTTACGCTTTTGCCCAAATTATGCGAGCGCGCGGGAACCGCTGCCAACAGCGGCACCATCACCGGCCTTTACACCGTTCTGGTCGAAGGGGACGATACCAATGAACCCATCGCCGATGCGCTGCGTTCCATCCTCGATGGTCATATCAACCTCTCCCGGGATCTGGCCAACCAGTCCCATTA
>JASFGN010000232.1:0-5782 GCA_050123735.1 Desulfobacterales bacterium
TTATAAAAAATAGCAAGGTTTTCGACCACATGAAGTCGCAAAGATTCGAAACCATCAAGGCCTTTTTGGGGACACTGGGATTCCTGTTTGTCTTGCTGCCTATATTTTTTATCGGAATACCCTATAAGATTCTCTCATCACCCAATCATTCGCTGCTTTTTGACATCGGGGAGTTACGATATTTCGGGGTAGTCCCCATTGCGGTCGGGGCGATTATTTACTTCTGGTGTTCCCTTTGCTTTGCTCTAGTCGGCAAGGGCACACCCATACATTCCATGCCACCGAAAAAGCTTGTGGTAAGCGGTTTGTACCGCTTTGTCCGCAATCCAATGTATATTGGCGCTTTTCTTATACTCACCGGAGAAGTGTTACTGTTTCAGTCTCAAGATTTGCTTGCATATTTTTTGTTAATGTTCGCGATTATCAATGTACATGTTATGGCCTTTGAGGAACCGCGTTTGTCAGATTTATTTGGAGAAAGCTATAAGCACTATCGGGCGTCTGTGCGCCGCTGGATCCCCCGCCTAACCCCTTACTGTGAAAACAATTCAGAATCCCAGTAAATCAGGATATTCCCACGGCCGCCCGTGCTTGGCGGACGCCCATAAAATTATAAGTTTCTTGGCGATCGGGCTGCCCCGATGCTCGACACCTTGCTTGCCGCGGCGCAGCTCGTTGTAGCGAAGACGGGCGCTTTAGCAAAGGCGTGTCCTGATTGACCCTTTGAACTTTCAGCTATGGCCTCATTTAGCCTGTCAGCCTTATAGCTTCCCAGCTTTCAAGCTTAAAAAAAATCTGCGATCATCTGCGCAATCTGTGGTTTAAAAATTTCTAATCCGCAATCACTCACCTTACGAATCTTCGATTGGATGGGTCCCTTTGACTGAACTTTAATTTGTGAAAAATACCAGACACTTTTGTTGACTTTAGTTCACAAACACAAACCCTAAGAAAACATACTTGTGAACTAACAAATTGAAATCAAATGCAATATAGTTGCGACCAAAGGTTTGCATAATTCTTGCAGGTTGCAAATCGGAATGATAGCGTTTTAGGTATCAAACACACAAACTTTCGGAGGAAAACAATGAACGGGCTGATGTCAAAAGGAAAATCCGGAAAACCAATCTCCATGAAGAGCCTGATTTCAATCTTCATGCTGGGAACTTTTATTATCATCGGAACCGGCATATCCGGTATATGGGCGAATGAGGCCACCAGTGACTATGGTATGGATGATGTCAACTTCAGCTACCAGAATACAGCCCAAGAGCAGCATGCCCACAACCTGGCTTTCCAGGCCGCACTGCAGGATCCTGAAGTCGCCGAGGCCATTGCGAAGGCTAAAACAAGCAAAGATGAACAGGACATCCAATACGCCCACGATCTTTTTCATGCCAAAATGGAAGCGGTCAGCAAGGAAATTGACGCGTTGCGGGCAGAGGATACGGGATGGGGCAAAATTGCCCAACACGTCAACGTGCACCCTTCTTATTTAGGCAGGGGACAATCGATCACTTTCAGTAAACATAATGTATTGTATTCAAACCACGCTTATACCAAATCCGAGATCAAAGCCGCTAATGCCAGAAGCAGTAAAGGCAAAAATGCAAAGGGGCATTACAGCCGCAGCGCCGTATCAAAAGGTAAAAGCTTAGGCTTATCCGTCACGAAAGGCTCAGATCATAGCGGCGGACGGGGACTCGCTTTAGGGCATAGTAAGGGCGGAGGCTCCGGCGCCCTTGCCGGCCATGGAAACGGCCACGGTAACGGTCATGGTGGTGGTCATAGCGCCGCTAACGGCGGCGGCAATAGTGGCGGTAACGCTGGCGGCAACGGTGGTGGTAACGGTGGCGGCAACGGCGGTGGTAACGGCGGCGGTAACGGTGGCGGCAACGGCGGCGGCAACGGTCATAAATAAAGCCCGTAAAATTTCATGCAAAGATTGAACCGCATCAATCAATGACAAAGGTCAATAAAGCCGTATGCTGGTTTTTAGCATACGGCTTTATTATTTTCACAAAGCATAACAACTCCGGTGTGCACCTGCCCCCCCTTCAGTCCTCTGCATGCATTCTCCATTCCTGTTTATACCGGCAATCCTGATCTCATTTTGAGCTTTCAGCTTTGCCTGCCCCTTTAAATCTCTCGCAAAAGAACGAGCGAAGCGAATTTAACCGGGGAGCCGGCGCCACAGGCGCCAACCTTGACCCCGAACCATTTATGTATCCAAACTTATTTTTAACTAGAAGTGGTTTCAAAACCTCGGATAAGGTTCAAGGGCAAGGCGCAGGCCGAGCGGGAAAGCGCAGCATACATGGGTATGTGAGCATTTACCGGAGGTCTGTGCTGCACCCTAATTTATAAAATCAGATGCGAATCCCGCCCAGCGGGGCAACGCAGCCATTGGGCCTTAGATGGGGTTTTGAAACCACTTCTAACCTTTCAGCATCCTTGCGTTGAAAAAAAATCTGTGAAATTTTTGAAATCTATGGTTATATTCTGTGATATTCAATTGTCGGTGTTTTCATCACACATGTCTAAAATCAGGAGGCCTTTTATGTTGGAAACAATTCGTTTTAAACTGAATGGTCGTCCGGTGCGCCTGAAGGTCGACGGCGAGCGCACACTGCTGTGGGTTTTGCGCACCGATCTGGGCGTAACAGGGCCGAAGTATGGCTGAGGTGAAGGATTGTGTGGCGCCTGCACGGTGCTGGCCGAAGAGCTGTATGTGAATGTTGACGCTGTGGATATCGTTATGGGCGATACCGACCTGTGCCCGTGGGATGCCGGAACCTTCGGTTCCCTTTCCATCCGCCATTTCGGGGTATTTCTGCGCGAGGCTGCCGTCGAGGCCAGAGGTGTGCTGCTGGAGCTGGCAGCCGATCGATTGAAAATCCCCGGCGACCGTCTGGCTGCCGAAAACGGCACTGTATTTGATCGGTCAAAACCTGCCCACCGGGTCAGCTACGGAGAACTCACCAAAGGCCAAATTATCGAAAAACACCTCAAAGATCTGCCGCCTTTAAAATCGCCGTCAGCGTTTGAAACCATGGGAAAATCGATCCCCCGGCGGGATGCCGTTGAAAAAGTGACCGGTGCGGCTAAATTTTCAGGTGACATCCGGCGCGATGAGATGCTTTATGCCAAAATACTCCGGCCGCCGGCCCATGGTGCCAAATTGATCAAGGCCGATACCGCCGCGGCCCAGCAAATAGACGGGCTTCAAATCGTCCAAGAGGGCGATTTTATTGCCGCGCTTCACAAATATCCCGATATCGCCGAAAAGGGGCTGTCGCAGATAAAAGCCCACTTCGACCGGCCGACAACCGGCATCAACGACCGGACGATTTTTGACCATTTAATGAAATCGACCCCCACCCCGGAAATCGCCTCCCAGGCCGGCAACCTCAAGACCGGTGAACAACAGGCAGCCACCGTCATCGAAAAAACATACCTCAACAGCTATGTGGCCCACGCGCCCATGGAGCCGCATGCGGCTGTTGCCGATTTTGACGGGAAAAAACTCACGGTTTGGGCCTCCACCCAGACCCCCTTTCGTGTCAAAGATATGATTGCCAACCAATTAGGTCTGTCGGCGGATTCCGTGCAGGTCATTACGCCTTATCTGGGGGGTGGATTCGGCGGAAAATCGGCTTCGCAGCAGGCTTTGGAAGCCGCCCGCTTGGCGAAACGCCTCAGGAAACCGGTCCAGGTGGCCTGGAGCCGGGCGGAAGAGTTTTTTTACGACACGTTTCGACCGGCAGCCATTGTCAAGATCAAATCCGGCCTCGACAGCGCCGGCAAAATTATCCTGTGGGATTATAACGTTTACTACGCCGGCATGCGTGGATGTGAGCAGTTCAACGAGATCCCGCACCACAAAGAGGTCGTCCACAGGCGCTGGCGGGGTCTATCAGGCGGTTATCATCCTTTCGCCGTCGGCCCGTGGCGGGCACCCGCCAACAATACCAATACCTATGCCCGCGACCTGCAGCTGAACCTGATGGCTTCAAAAGCGGGGGCGGATCCGCTTCAATTTCGTCTGGCACACCTCAAGGACAAACGCATGATCAGCGTATTGCAGGCTGCCGCGGAAAAATTCAACTGGCAGCCCATAAAGACCCCCAGCGGTCGGGGATACGGCATCGCCTGCGGCATCGATGCCGGCACTTACGTAGCCTTTATGGCCGAAGTGGAAGTGGACAAAGGCAGCGGCAGTGTCTCGGTCAAGCGGGTGGTCTGCGCTCAGGACATGGGGGTTGTGGTCAACCCCGACGGAGCCGCCACGCAGATGGAAGGCTGCATCACCATGGGTTTGGGATATGCGTTGTCCGAGGAAGTTCGATTTTCAGATGGCGCGCTTTTGGATCTTAATTTCGACACCTATGCCATACCCACATTTTCGTGGCTTCCGAAAATCGAAACCGTCATCCTGAAAAACCCGAACCTGGCGCCTCAGGGCGGTGGGGAGCCGGCATCATCGGCATGGGCGGCGTGATTGCCACGGCCATATACGATGCCGTCGGTGCCGCTGTGCTGCAGCTGCCCATGACACCCGAAAGAGTCAAAACAGCACTGCAGCAGGTTTGACCGAAGTTTAACGTTGAGATGGTAGACTTCAGAATTGATAAAAGGAGCCGGAGGTGGAATGCCAATTGTCCAGAAGACAGATGCT
The DNA here is from genome assembly GCA_050123735.1 of Desulfobacterales bacterium. Taxonomy (GTDB): domain Bacteria; phylum Desulfobacterota; class Desulfobacteria; order Desulfobacterales; family JAHEIW01; genus JAHEIW01. The sequence goes on from JASFGN010000232.1 coordinate 4,679, forward strand.
GCGGTTTTTGAGCGTTGTTCTGCCGACAGCTCTCTTCGGATACCGCCTGGTCGATTATTTCGATGAGGAACGCGTCTGCGTGCATGTCTACGGGCTTTCACAGAAACTGCCGGATCCGCTTCTGCAGAGACCTGAAAAAGCCGTTCAACGCCCTGAAGACAGCACCTATTTTCACGTCGGTCTGCCGGAATTGATCGTCTGCCGGACCGAAAAAAGCCTGCTGGATATTTTTGCCTATTTTTGGCCGGTGACACGGCCTGAAATCAAGCGTTTTCAGAATGCCTCAACAGTTTTGCTCAGCCTGCCGCTCATCGAGCATGTCGAGCACTTCGCCGGACTCAAAACGGCTTTAAACCGGTCCCGTGAAACACAAAAAGGATCTCTGGCCGTGATTTTGACCCTCAACGATTTCACCCGCAACGCCTGCCGTCGGCTGGTAAATATCTGCCGCGAAAAAGGGGTCGCCGAGCTGGTCATTTTCAAAGATCCTTCTAAACCACCCTATCTTTGCAGTTATCCGTCCCGGCAAAAAGGGTTTAAGAAAAAGCCGCCGATCGGAAAAGGCTACCCATTGAGCAAATTTGCTTGACCCGAGCGAGTCGAGCCTGGCATGCTGCCAAGAAAGGATGACGAAAGGAGTTGACTTTATGCAGGTACAGGAAGCGATTCAAAAACGACTCAGCATTCGGCGCTATGCCGATGCCGCGATTCCGGCTGAGCATCTGGATATACTTTTTAAAGCGCTGCAGCTGGCGGCCTCGGGCAACAACTACCAGAACTGGGAATTTGTCTTTGTCAAGGATGTGGAAGTCAAACAGCGTCTGGTCGCAGCGTGCAACAACCAGGTCTTTGTCAGAGATTGTGCCTACTTTATCGCCGGTGTGGCGGACCCCGCTCTCAAATGGCACATGGTGGACATCACCATCGCGCTGACCCAGTTTACGCTCCAGGCGGTGGCGCTGGGATACGGCACCTGCTGGATCGGCGCTTTTGATGAAGCGCAGGTTAAAAGCGTATTGAACGTGCCGGAAGCAAAAAAAGTGGTCATCTGTATGACATTGGGCCTGCCCGCCGGAAGGCATGTCGCCAGGGGCAGAAAGGCTG
>JASFGN010000233.1:0-5753 GCA_050123735.1 Desulfobacterales bacterium
TATTCTGAAGACAGCTTTGCTGCTATGCTTTGGTTATGAAATCCAGATTGTCCCCGTCTTGTAGTATCCTTCGACACCTGCTGATGGTCTGCACCATCATTATCGCATCATCCGATTCTTCAGCGGGTGTTAACCTATCTTCTGTAAACGTCGCCAACGGACAGGTGACGGCCCTTGAAATTAACCTGCGAGATCTGGATCCAAGCGCAACCGATCTCAAGGCTCGATTCGGACAACATACGATTGCCCTTTTTCAGAATCCGGTTAAGCCCGAAGGGGTCTATTGCGGACTGGTTGGAATTCCGATAAGCACCACCCCACAAAAAGCGAGCATTGATCTGGAATGGACCGATTCCCGCGGTCGCCATAAGGCAAGGGTTGCCCTTAACATCGTTGCCGGAAACTACAAAAAAGAATCCCTGAAAGTGGCGCCGCGGCACGTAAAACCAAACGCTAAGGATCTGCAACGCATCATCGCCGAAAAAAAAGAGATCCGCCGCATTTATGCCAGCAGCAATAACACCCGGCTGTGGTATGGCAGCTTTAAGAAGCCGCTTGCCAGTGATATCACCAGCGTCTTTGGTACCCAGCGACTGTTCAATGGCGAGCTGCAAAGCTACCACCGGGGCACGGATCTGCGTGCCAAAACGGGCACGCCTGTCCATTCATCCAACTCCGGCATCGTCAGACTGGCCAAAAACCTGTTTTATTCCGGTAATATTGTCATCGTGGATCACGGCAAGGGCATCTTCACCAATTATGCGCATTTAAGCAAAATTCAAGTGCGCGCCGGCCAGCACATTGCCAGAGGTGAACAGGTTGGGCTCAGCGGTGCCACCGGTCGTGTCAGTGGTCCCCACCTGCATTGGGGTGTCAAAGTCAATGGCGCTTATGTGGATCCGATGCAATTTATGGTGGTTATCTCAGACCTGCTCGTGCAATAATCCCGTCAGCACACGCATCTGAATCCGTCCTTAATGCGTCTCCGCCTAATCATCGGCCCGCCAACAGGCAAAATTTTCTGGAAAAGCCGCCTTCAAATATCACTGTTTTTTATTTTAACTATCTTAAATTATTGGTTTATTGTTAAGTTGCGGTATTTGGAACGGATATTGCTAAAAATAGGAAGGATCACAAATGAACCCGTACGGGTAAACGAGCAATCATATGGCCTACAACAATTTGTTTTCAATCCATCAGCATTCCAGTCGCAGGATTTTTGAGAGTGTAAAAGGCTATCGCCATTCAGCGGCGAATGGCCATTCGGCTGCCCGAAAAGCGCCGTTTAAAAACATCCTCTCTGCTGTTCAATCCCGCTCCTTAAAGCGCAAATTTAAAACCCGCGGGTTAACCATTGCCGATTACCGGGCCTGTCCAGTCATCTCAAAATCACGCTTCAAAGCGCCCCCGCCGCCAGCAAGAAATGCCATAAAAAAGGAACCCTTAAATCAAATTCCAGTACGATCTTCGGCAGCGGCAATTGATAAAAAGAGCCCTCCACAGATCGAGCCCAGATTCAAAACCATTGTGTCGGCTAAAAAACCGGCGCAGAAAATCCAACATCATCGAACTGCTTTAAAAGAGCGCGATAGGATTGAAGAAAGCATTCAACAAGCAGCTGCCAAATACAGCCTGCCGCCCGGGTTGATCAGGGCGGTTATCCGGGCCGAATCAAATTTTCAAGTTGATGCGGTTTCACGCGCCGGCGCCAGAGGACTCATGCAGCTGATGCCGGCCACCGCCAGAGAGCTGGGGGTTACCGACAGCTTCGATATCAACCAGAATATCGATGGCGGCGCAAAATATTTGCGCAGGATGATGGATCAATTCGGCGGCAATATCAGAAAGGCACTGGCAGCTTACAATGCCGGCCCGGGAACAGTTATAAGGTACAACGGCCGGGTTCCTTACCCGGAAACCCGGCAGTACGTTACGCGGGTTCTGCAATTTGCAGGACAATCCGTCTGATTCAATGCGGTTTCAAGCTGAAAACAATAAAACCGGTTTTGGCGGATACCCATGGCGTTTTTCCAGTTCCAACCCGCCTTCAAAAATCTTACCCTGGATGACCTCGAAATTGATTGCAAGCATAACCGCCAATACGATTCGATGGCCCGGACAACCCGTAGCGCTTTTTTGTTGACAGCGCTGCGGCATTTGATTATATCCCACGCTTCGATTTTCAATTGACCCGTATTATCGAAATCAAGGCCTAAATTGCATTTTGAACCGATTTATTAAACATATAACAAGATCGCGCTGCGACACGGCAAAACCGATCCCCCGGATGTCATCCATCGCGGCTGTTCTGGAAATCAAAGACCCCTATACCCGGGAGCACGGCCGGCGGGTTGCCATTTATGCCGGTCGTCTGGCAGAACGGATTCAAATGCCCCCGGCAGCTGTCGAAAGCATCCGCTTGGGCGGCTTATTGCACGATATTGGAAAAATCGGCTTGAGCGACAGGGTCCTTAAAAATACCCGCAACCGGTTGCCGGATGATCTGCTCGCTGAGGTTCGTTTGCACCCGCTGATCGGTGTCGCCCTGCTAAGGGACTTTGATATTCCCGCAGTCGTCATCAATTATGTTCAATATCATCATGAAAAAATAGATGGCAGCGGTTATCCCTTCGGTCTCATAAACGATCAGATCCCTTTGGGCGCCAAAATTATCAGAATAGCCGATTGTTTTGATGCCATCACCACCGACCGACCTTACCAGCAGCGCAAAAGTTGGATTGAAGCCCTCGCCATTTTGCGCCAGATCAGCGGTACGGATCTTGACCCCAAATTAGTTGAAACCTTTATCATCGACATCAAAAACAAGGGATTGGTGCTCAATCCGGCTCATTCTATTTCATTATACAGCCCGGTTTTTAACAGCTAAGACGCGACGTTTTGCCATTTTACACGGTTTCTGATCTCACCTGACGGTTCAATCAGAAACAGCCCGCCCGTTGAGCTCATTTTACATCAACAGGATCGTGCCTATAATATTGAAAATACCATAGGCTTCTGGCCACCGGCCGCTGGTCTGACAGGAAGCAGACAATCTGAGGCCGGAAAAAGGAGAAAAAAAAATGAGCGAAGATAGATCCGATTATAAAGATGAACTGGATTGTGAAGTTACGGTGTTCGAAGGCGCCCACAACACCTGTGATCAAACCGAAAAAGACAGCCCCAAAAAAAAGACGGACGCAAAGGCTCCGGCTTCAAAAAAAGAACACATAAAAGATAATTATAACATCTAGAATCTTCGATGTGCATTCTGCCGGTCGAGAATTCAAAGATTCCAATTAGAAGCGGGACATTTACAAGCCGGAATACTGGAATGTTGGAATATTGGAGTAATGCACACAAAAACCAGCACGCCATTACGCCAATCGCTTTACCCGTATGTCAGAACCACCAACAATGCCAGAATTCCTGCAGCGTACAGCGCAAGGGTAATATAATATCGCCCCCAGCCGTTGTGCCGGGCTTTTGAGGAGCCGGGCAGACGTAGAAACAGGGTACCCTTCAATTTAACAGGATCCGGTTTTGCAAAAGCCAGACTGATCAAATACCCCGGTGCGTATGCGCTAAAAAAACCAATCACATTCCACCAACGCCAGGAAATTTGAGGCGCGCATCGCCACAACAAGAGGTTTACCGCAAATCCGACGATTAAACCACCGGTGGCACCCTGTCCGTTGACGCGCCGTGACAACAGCCCCATCATAAATACAGCCAGCAGCGGGCCGTTTAGCAAGGACCCGATTTTATTAATAGATTCAACGATGGTATCGGAAATTCCCCCCACAAAAAACGCAAAAAACAGGCATACCGCCCCCCAGAACACGGTCAGCAATTTGGATATGAGCAGTTCCTGGCGGCCCGTGAGCTTTAATTTTAGATTACGCTTGACGATATCCTGCATGCTCAGCGCGCTGAGCGCGTTGAGGGTGGAGTCCAGCGATGACATGGCAGCGGCAAACAGGCCCACCATGACCAGTCCGATCAGTCCGTGGGGAAAATGCCGCAAGACAAAAACAGGCACGGCCACGTTATAATTGGGTTCACCCCTGTCGGTCAGCGGTAAGGCGGAAATAAAATCCGGGTGCAAAAGGGCATACGCACCCAGACACAGACCCAAAAAACAGTAGGACAAGACCAGCGGAAAGCGCAGCAGGCCGTCTAAGAAAAGAGCCCGATTGGTGTCCGCCGCACTTCGGCTGGAAAGCTCCCGCTGGGCCTGGGTCTGATCACATCCATAGTAGGAAAGATATAAAAAAAGGCCGCCGATCAGCATGGGCCAGAATGCAAACGTTTGGCCATCCCCCAGGCCATGACCGCCAAAATTAACGGCTCGTAATCGATCCGATTGGTCAAAGACGACAGGCAGACCACCGGCCAGGTGCACGGCCATCACGATCGCTGCCAGAATGGCGCCGAACAGCACCACAATTTGAATCACATCAGACCAGATAACGGCCTTCATGCCGCCGAGCACATCATAGACGATCGTAATTCCCCCCAGCATCAGCACAGCCGCCCAGAAGGGCAGGTTCAGGCAAAGCATCAGGACCAGCGAGATGCCGTATACGGTAACACCGGTTCCAAATGCTCGAATAAATTGAAACAAGAGGCTGACCAGGGTGCGCGTGCGGGCATCAAAGCGGTTTTCCAGGTAAGCGTATACGGAAATCAGATTCAGGCCCCTGAGCAGCGGAAAGATCAGGGCCATTAAAACAATCATGGCCATGGGAACCGCCAGCTCGAACTGCAGCCAGATGAGTCCGCCACCGGCCGCAAAGGCCACAAAAGCCGGAGCGCCCAGCAGGCTATTGGTCGAACACTGCGTGGCCATGGTGGACAGGGCTATGGGCAGGGGCGCCGTTTTGTTTCCCCCCAGGTAATAATCCCGATCGGATTTTTGACCGCGAGCCAGATAAAAGCTTAAGCCGATCATCCCCATCAAGTAAACGACGATGATGCCCCAGTCAAACGCATTGAGTATCATGGTATTCGATAGAATGGGATTGGGATTTTCATGCAAGATCCAGGTAATATTTGACAGCTGTAACCAGATTTGTCATCATTTAATTTGATGCAGGTGGCAGCCGGTGCAACAGGGCCGCCATGTTAACCCGAAATGAACGGAGATGGGATGAAAACCATCGCTGTTGTTATCATATTCATGATGAGTGCGCTAATCGGTTCCAGCGGGCAGGCTGAAATTTACTCATGGACCGATGAAAACGGTGTCAAACATTACAGCCACACCCCGCCGACCGAAGGAACGAGTCCCGTTAAAACCGCAACTGAAATAAAGTCCGACCCCTCTGCTTATGCAATACAGGAAGTCATAAACGAAACAAACCTTGAAGCCGTGATTAAACAGCTGGATCAATCCGATCCAGACGCCGCCCCCAAAGCCGCCCCCGCAAAAAAACCGCCATCTCGTAAAGAGCGCGTCGCGGCGGAAGCGGAAAAACTACAAGAAAAGATCGCGTGGTTGGAACAACTCCCCCCGAAAGCGTATGCCAATATGCGCAGTAAACAGGCCATCATTGGCCGCTATCGATACCGATTGACGCAGTTGCAATCGGATCCGGATGCCTATTTCAAAGCGTTCGGTTACTAGGTTCAGGGTTGCGCGTTGCGAGTCGCAGTTCCTTATAATGAACAACCTGCAATTAGTAACAAGCCTTGAACCGTGAACCCCTATCCTTGCTAGCCGCGCCGAAGCTTTAGCGGAGGCGTGTGAACCC
>JASFGN010000234.1:0-5746 GCA_050123735.1 Desulfobacterales bacterium
CTATGCCTTGAATCAATACGATTCAAAATATTACGCTATCCCCCAGGAAGCTTACGAAGCGCGTATGGCGATAAACAACTATAAAGGTTTGCTGGGAGAAGAACTGTATTCACCGTTTATGACGCCACAGCTCGATATGGCCAATATTCTGATGTTGACGCATATATCGAGCACCAAAGATCTTCTCAAGGTCAGGGACCAAATCCTTATCCATGCGCAGCAAAATTTGCCTGATCACATAACTGTCGAAGTTACCGGCTTTGGAGTGGCGATTTCTGCCAGCAGTCAGTTGCTTGTGGCGGGACAGATAAAGAGCGTTTTGCTCGGCCTGATCCTCATTTTCGCTATCATGTTTTTGATGTTTCTGTCGGCGAAAGTCGGCCTGATCGCCCTTGTTCCCAACTGTTTTCCGATCATCATGAATTTTGGAATTATGGGCTGGATGGGCATTCCGCTTTCTACCTCAACCAGTCTGATCGCCAGTATCGCCATCGGGCTGGCCGTTGACGATACCATTCATTACTTGCACCGCTACAACCGTGAATTTAAAAAAGATCTGGATAAAGATCGCGCCATGCGCGATGCCATCAAAAATGTCGGAAAGCCGATTATTTTTACCACGCTGACCATCAGTATCGGATTTTTTATACTCATGCTCTCGCATTTCAAACCGACGGCTATCTTCGGTTTTTTAATGGTCATCACCATGCTGACAGCGCTGATTGGCGATTTGATCCTCCTGCCGGCACTCATGCGCCACGTTGAACTGGTGACGGCATGGGATCTTTTGAAATTGATGCCGACGATGGGGGGCATGTCCGCCGGCATTGCCCATGAGCTGAACCAGCCGCTGAACGCCATCAAAATGGGCAGCGATTTTTTGAAAATGATGATTGCGCAGAAGACAAAGATCAAAGAAGCGCATCTGCTTGAGGTGGTCGCTGAAATCGGCAATCAAGTTGATCGGGCATCCTCGATCATCAACCGGTTGCAAGCCTTCGGGCAACGGCCCGATTTTGCCAGACAAACCATATCCATCAATGATCCCGTCAAGGACGTGCTGGCGATCGTCAGTCACCAGTTGAGTGTGGATAATATTGAACTCAAACTGGAATTAGATGAGAATCTGCCGCCGATTATCGGTCATCGGAACCGCCTGGGTCAGGTTGTCTATAATCTGGTGACCAATGCCCATGAGGCGATTATCGCCAAGAGAAAAGCCGGCACGGAAACCGGGCAGGCGATGATTCGGATCCGGTCTTTTTCAGAGGGCGACAAGGTGATCCTGTCGGTTTCGGATACGGGAATCGGCATTTCCGCATCCGATATGGGTCGGATTTACGAACCGTTCTTTTCAAAGAAGGCAACCGGGCAGGGAAAGGGTCTGGGGCTCAGCATCAGCCATCAGATTGTCAGGGACTTCGCCGGCCGGATCGACGCTGCCAGCCAGGAACATCAGGGCGCCACCTTCACCGTGACCTTTCCCCGCTCCCGGAGCCAAGTGTAAAAATTGCCTGACGATCCGATGATCCGGGATCGAAATTAGCGCTTCCCTTGCGGTTGCAACTGTGCTATTTTGTGGTATTTCTATAAGTTTCACAGCACCTTTTTGCCGGCGACTGACTGACCGGCGCGCACGAAAAAATCCTGTTTGCGGATCATCGACTGTCAGCGATGTTTTTAAAGTAAAGGAGACGACTGGAATGTCCTTGAAGCTATTATGGATCCAATGCGGTGGTTGCGGCGGCGACACCTGGTCGTTTTTCAATGCCGAATCTCCCGACGTTATTGAACTCTTTGATACACTTGATGTCGAACTGCTGTGGCATCCTTCGATTTCAACCAGCAACCCCGATAGCTTAAAAACGATCCGTGAAGATCTGGAATCGGGTGACCGGGAACTGGATGTTCTGTGCGTTGAAGGGTCCATTTTGCGGGGGCCCGGCGGGACCGGCCGCTATGACGAGATCCATGGAAAACCCAAAAAGGACCTTGTGGCTACATTCGCCAATTACGCCAAGTATATATTGGCCATCGGCACCTGCGCCAGCTACGGCGGCATCGGCGCCAATACCGAAATTGAAGCCACCGGAATGCAATTTCTAAAAGAAGAAAAGGGCGGTTTTCTGGGTGAAAAATTCACCACCAGAAGCGGGATGCCGGTTATCAATCTGCCCGGCTGCCCCTGCCATTGCGATATCATTGCCGGAACGCTGGTCGCTATTGATTCCGGCGCAGAGCTTGAGTTGGATAACTACAATACACCCGTGGAATGGTACGGAATGATGGTGCACCAGGGATGCACCCGCAACGAGTATCACGAGTACCGCGTGGAAGAGCGGAAATTTGGGGAAAAAGGCTGCATGTTTTTTTATCTGGGCTGTCATGGGCCACTGGTCCACGGCCCCTGCAACAAGCTGCTGTGGAACCAGCGTTCATCCAAGACCCGGGTAGGGGTTCCCTGTTTCGGATGCACGCGGCCTGACTTTCCACAACAGTACCCGTTTTTCCAGACCCGCAACATTGAGGGCATACCGATTGAGCTGCCGGAAGGCATCAGCCGGGCGCATTACATGGCCTACAAAGGGATGGCCGCCGCAGCTGCACCCAAAAGGCTTAAAACACGGAAGACGGGTATTTAATCGCTTAAAAACAAAATGTCAGCTGTTGAAATAATGGCATCGGTCGGTCAAATGAAACCTAAAAAAATACATATTTTCCCCGTAAACCGGGTCGAAGGCGATCTCGAGATTCAGATTGAAGTCGAAAATAACCGCGCATCCGATGCCTGGAGTGCCGGTATTATGTACAGAGGCTTTGAGAACCTGCTCGTCGGCCGCGCTGTGCTGGATGGCCTGGTTCTGACGCCGCGCATTTGCGGCATTTGCAGCACCTCGCATTTAAATGCCGCGGCCAAGGCGCTCGATATGTTTTTCAATGTCGAAATACCGAATAATGCCGTGCGCATTCGCAATATTACCCTGATTGCCGAAAAAATTCAGAACGATGTCCGGCATGCATTTTTACTGTTTATGGCGGATTTTACGAATCAGGCTTATCAAAAACATTCATTGTTTGCTGAAGCCGTCCGGCGCTATAAACCGCTGAGCGGTGAGACGACGGCAGCGACCGTCCGGGAAACCAAAAAAATTCTTGAAATCATCGCCAACTTAGGCGGCCAGTGGCCGCATTCATCGTTTATGGTCCCGGGCGGGGTGGTGTGTGTGCCCGGAGCCAATGACCTGGTGCAGTGTCTGTTTGTGATTCGGAATTTTCGAAAATGGTTCCAAAGCCGCGTGCTGGGATGTCAGATTGAACGCTGGATGGAAATCAAGTCCAAGGCTGATCTGGACGTCTGGCTCGATGAAGACGAATCTCATCTGAAAAGTGATCTCGGATTCTATCTTCGATTTGCGAAAGAAGCCGGTTTACAGAAAATCGGCAGGGGCTGCGAAAATTTTATCAGCTTTGGCTCTTTGGATTTGCCCAAAGACACCGGCGTTAAAGTGGACGCTGAAACCCGGCAGTTTTTGCAGCCCGGGTTTTTCCACAAGCTCGAGCGCAGAGCGTTTGATCAGAAAAAAATTTGCGAAGATGTATCGCATTCATGGTTTGATGATGGTTTGCACTCCAAGCACCCCTTTGAGGGTGAAACCAAGCCCTATGCCATTGGTAAGGAGAGAGGCAAGTATTCCTGGGCCAAAGCACCGCGCTATGATGCCATGCCGGCTGAGACCGGCCCCTTAGCGGAAATGATTGCTGCAGACAATCCTTTGTTGGGTGATTTTATGCGGCAAGATGGCCCAAACGTGTTCATCAGAGAGCTGGCGCGCCTGATCAGACCGGCTTATTTGATACCGCTTATGGAGCAATGGCTTGAAGAAACGATTCGTTGTCACGAAGAATTCTATCAGGATCACAGCAAAAAAGAAAAAGGAGAAGGTTACGGCCTTCTAGAAGCCCCCCGCGGTGCGCTGGGACACTGGGTAAAGATAAAAGACGCCAAAATCGAAAAATATCAAATTATTACCCCCACGGCCTGGAATGCGTCGCCCCGTGATGCCAACGGTTTTCGGGGACCGTTGGAAGAAGCCATTGTCGGAACTGAAATCAAGGATCTGGATAATCCCATAGAAGTCGATCATATCATCCGGTCTTTCGATCCGTGCCTGGTTTGTACGGTCCACGCCGTTGATGTCAGAAAATAAGATCGTTTATAAACCCTCCAGCGCGTGAGTGAATGCCATGGAAGTTTTATCGCAACCCTATCAGGAATATGTGACTGCGAATAGTCACTACAGGACTCTGGCCGAAGAAAATGCGCTTCTGCGGAGAGAAATTCAGGTGGCGCGCAAAGCGGCCGAGCTTACCGCCAACCTGGTCGTCAAGCAATTTGAGGAAACCGAAAAGGTTCTTCACCGCTTTCAGGTTGCCAACGCAATGCGCAAAGCCGTGCTTGATTCAGCCAGCCGGATATCCATCATTGCTACCGACAAAAAAGGCGAAATAACTATTTTTAATACGGGGGCTGAAAATCTGCTGGGCTACCTGGCCGAAGAAATCGTCGGCAGAAAGACGCCGGAACTTTTTCACCTCCAATCTGAACTGGATATAGTCCGCGACAGCTTGAGCTTTAAATACGGCAGCCGGGCGAAGGGATGCGATGTCTTTTTTGAATATGCGGCCCAAAAACAATTGGCGCCAAGTGAATGGACCTATATGCGCAAAGACGGCACCCCCTTTCCGGTCAGGATGACCATCAACACGCTGCGCGATCCCGACGGAGACATCAGCGGGCTGCTGTTTATTGCCATGGATATTGCCGAAGTAAAACGTTCTGAAAAAGCACTGAAAGAAAGTGAGCGCAAATACCGGCTGCTGGTTCGCAATCTGCCAAACTGCGTATACAAAGGCTACATAGATGGCGCGATTGATTTTTTTGACGATAAAATCGAGCAAATTACCGGGTACAGCAAAGAAGATTTTTTATCCAGACGCAAAAACTGGTTTAGTCTGGTTCATAACGATGATCTGGCGTCCGCTCAGGAAAAGGTAAAGCAGGCATTGAGGGCTGACGACCATTACATCAGGGAATATCGTGTTCAATCCAAATCCGGCAACACGATCTGGATTCAGGATGGCGGACAAATCATTTACGGTGAAAATGGCGAAGTTGAATTTATCACCGGTGCTTTTCTCGATATCACCGAACGCAAGCTTGCCGAAAAAGCCCTGCATGATTCTGAAGAAAAGTATCGATCGCTGTTTGACAGCGGCCCCAACCCGATTTTTGTTCTGGACCGTGAAACTTTGGAGATACTGGATGCCAACCCGATGGCTGAGGATTCTTACGGGTATACAAAAGACGAATTAACCGGGATGCTTTTTTCAGCGCTCGGTCCGGTGGACGAAATTTATAAAGGCATTGCTGCTTTTGACAAAATGGATTGGCCCAGAGCCTGTGTGATGGAGTCAAAAGTTCGCCATTATCAAAAAGGAAACAAGCCTTTTTACGTCAGGGTGACGGCCTGTCCGACGCGGTTAAAAGACAGAGATGCCATTATACTTGCCACTACCGATATTACCGAAATGCTGGAAAAAGAAGCGCAGTTGATGCAGGCCAGCAAAATGACCACCCTGGGGGAGATGTCGGCCGGTATTGCGCATGAGCTGAATCAGCCGTTAAATGCCATCAAAATGGGCAGCGAATATCTTAAAATGATGGTTGAAAACCAAAAAAGGATTC
>JASFGN010000235.1:0-5744 GCA_050123735.1 Desulfobacterales bacterium
TTATGATGTAGGTGTCATCGACTGGAATATAAGGGATTTTCACGGTTATTCGACCGATGTAGGGACGACGTATAATTCATTTTTGATTGTTGATGATAAAATTGCATTGCTCGATACGGTTAAAAAAGAATTTGCCGATCAGCTGCTGGCAAATATATCAGCCGTAGTTGACCCCAAAAAAATTGACTATGTCATCAGCAACCACACAGAGCTTGACCATTCCGGCGGCCTGGCGCGGGTCATGCATCGCGTCGGTGAAGACAAACCCCTGTATTGCTCAAAAATGGGGCACAAAAATTTGCCGCGCCACTTTGCGCGCAACTGGAATTACGAGCCTGTTGAGACCGGTCAGGAACTGAGTCTTGGCAAAAAGACATTGAGCTTTTTTGAAACCCGCATGGTCCACTGGCCCGATAGCATGTTTACGTATTTAAAGGAGGATAAAATCCTTTTTTCCAGCGACGGATTCGGCCAGCATTATGCAGGCCCCGAGCGCTTCGACGATCAGATCGGCGATGCGATTATGGTTCATGCCAAAAAATACTTTGCCAACATTTTGTTACTGTATGTCCCGTTGATTAAAAAATACCTCAATAACATCATTGATTCCGGCATGGAATTCAAGATGATCTGCCCCGACCATGGCATCATCTGGCGTAAGAATCCAGCTAAAATCGTCGAGGCCTATGCTCGATGGTGCGAGCAGATACCTGAAAAGAAAGCCGTCGTCATTTACGATACCATGTGGCACAGCACCGAAAAAATGGCCGAGGCCATTGCCGCCGGCATCAACAAAGAAGGGGTGCCGGCCAAGCCTTTACATCTGAGAAAATGGCACCGCAGCGAAATCATGACTGAAGTCTTCGATGCCAGGGCAGTGGTGGTCGGCGGACCGACCCTCAACAATGGACTGTTCCCGTCATTGGCGGATTTTCTATGCTACATGAAAGGCTTAAAGCCTTTGAACAAAATCGGTGCTGCCTTTGGGTCATACGGTTGGAGTGGTGAGGCCACCAAAATCATCACCAAAGAGCTCGAAGCCATGAATTTTGACATGATCGAGCCGGGTCTAAGAATACAGTATGTTCCTGACAAAGAAGGTCTTGAAAACTGTTACGAATATGGTCGCAAAATCGGAAAAGCGGTTCATGCTTAAAATGAGGGTCCCGATTGTTGAACTCAGCGATTGCATTGTTTGCGGTGTATGCGTGGAAACCAGCCCCCAGGTATTCCGCTTAAACGATGCCGGTTATATTGAAGTTATTGACATGGTTGAATACCCCGAATCTGAAGTCAATGACGCCATAAAATACTGCCCCGTGAATTGTATTTATTGGTCCTCTTAATTTACAAAAGATGCATGAATCAATCCGTCTATCCATTATACCTGGGAGGTCTTATAACTTTTCTAATTCACCACAAAGAACACGAAGTGCACGAAGATCGATGTGAAATCGGTTAAGTTAAGTTTCTTTCTTCGCGTTCTTCGTGAGCTTGGTGGTAAACCTAATTAAGGCAATCATCCTGAGAGTTTATTATGTCATGAGGCAACACCACCAGACCGGTCGTCAACTTAAAATCAAGATCAAAAAACTGCTGCTGCAAAAAGACTTTCAGAGAGGATTGGCAGATGTTGCCGCAATAGCGGGCCGCAAAGCTGTCAATCCTCTTTTTTCATTTTTGTGCAGTGGGGATGACATCTTAAAGTGGCGATCGGTGACCGCCATGGGGGAAGTTGTCGCCCGGCTGGCTGAGAAAAACACTGAATCCGCCCGGGTGATCATGCGCCGCTTAATGTGGCACCTCAACGATGAATCCGGAGGTATCGGCTGGGGTTGCCCGGAGGCCATGGGGGAGATCATGGCCCGTAACGAAAAACTGGCGGAAGAATTCTGGTGCATACTTATCTCCTATGCTCAACCCGAGGGAAACTTTCTTGAGCATCGAACCCTGCAACGGGGGCTCTTATGGGGTATCGGTCGATTGGCGCATGCACGGCCGCAACTGTTAAAAGATACGCTTGAATGCCTGCATCCTTTTCTACAGGATTCTGATCCTTATTTGCGCGGCCTGGCCGCCTGGGCAGCCGGTGCATTTCAAAACATCCGCACCCAGGAATTGCTTAGCAGCTTACAGGCTGATACCGCAGAATTAAAGATCTACCTCAATCAAAAACTGGTTTTGTGCACCGTAGCGCAACTGGCAAAAACGGCTTTACAAAAAACCGATTCACCATAGCCCGCCCGCAGCAAAAATCATTCAACCGTTTCGGTCAAACCGCCCCCACCGGGTCGTTGGTCGTCTGTTCCGCATGCGACTGAACCACTTCACAATTGCCGCAGTATTACAGCAAAGCTGCTTGTAAACGCTGCCATGGATTATTATATTAGGCCTTGATTCGTATATTTGTCTCTGCTGCAATAAAACATAGAGGAAAATCGGATGAAATGGACAGCGCAAGCCGAAGACCACATTAAAAAAGTGCCCTTCTTTGTCCGAAAACGCGTGCGCGCACGCGTCGAAAAAGAAGCGGCAGCCGCCGGCAACCCCATGGTATCGCTCGCAGATGTCAAAGCTACCCAGGCCCGCTATCTGGCCAATATGAGCTCAGAGGTTAAAGGCTATCAGATTGAGACATGCTTCGGGCCCAGTGGTTGCCCAAACCGCGCTATGATCAGCGATCAACTGGTCGCGCAAATTGAATCCGATGTTCAGAAAGAAGATCTGCTCGGTTTTTTGAGGCAGAATGTCAAAGGTGATCTTAAGTTTCATCACGAATTACGAATAACCCTGGCGGACTGCCCGAACGCATGCTCCCAGCCGCAGATTAAAGACATCGGCATCATCGGCGCCTGCGCGCCCTGGATCACCGCTGAGCCCTGCTCTTTGTGCGAGGCCTGTGTCGAAGCCTGCAGGGAAGATGCGATTGCTCTTGATTCTGAAAAACAAGGCCCTCTGGTCGATGACGATCTATGTTTACAGTGCGGCAAATGCATCGGGGTTTGTCCAACCGGCAGCCTGGCTGAAGGCCAAAAAGGATACCGGGTTCAGCTCGGGGGCAAGCTGGGCCGACATCCCCAGCTTGCCAAAGAGCTGCCCGGTGTTTACAGTGAAGGTCAGGTAAGGCAGATCGTTATCGATTGCATCCGTTTTTATAAAAAACACAGCAAGGACGGTAAGCGCTTTGCTCAAATATTACAGCCCGATGATTTTGCTGCAATTGTCAGGCGCTATTCCGAGAGCTGAGAACGTCAGAGGAGGTTTTTTGATATGGAAAAAAAATCATTTTCAATCCCCGGTATTTCATGCGGGCATTGTGTCAATGCCATCAAAACCGAATTGAGCGAGTTGGAGGGTGTCACCAAGGTGGAAGGAGACATCGAAGGCAAACGTATCAAGGTTGAATGGGATACGCCGGCCTCTGAAGATACCATCAAAAATAAGCTGGCCGAGATCAATTATCCCGCTGCTTAGCTTTTTGTATTGAATCCAATGGATTTAGTGGAGCCCTATGGACTTAAAACCGCATATCATAAAATCCATTCAGACAGCCATTGCCGCCGGCAAGGCCATCAAGGCGGTATACCATTCAGAAGATTTCGGCGTGGAATATAAATCGGACACGTCTCCATTGACTGTTGCCGATCAGAAATCCCACGAAATTATTATGAATATGCTGCAGGATGGTGATATACCCATCCTCAGCGAGGAAGGCCTTGATATGCCTTACGCGCAGCGCAAGGACTGGGTGCGCTTCTGGGTCGTGGATCCGCTGGACGGCACCAAAGAGTTCATCAAGCGCAACGGCGAGTTTACGGTCAATATTGCTCTGATCCAAGACGGCCGCCCCGTCATGGGCACTATTTTTGTGCCGGATAGAGATACGCTTTATTTTGCGGCACAGGGTTTTGGCGCCTACAAGCTTGAAGACGGCCCTTTCGATGAGCTGCAATATGCCCCGGCAGATTCAGATGAACAAGCCCGCATTCTGCTTGGGCAAATCGTTGAGCAGTCCACCCCACTGCCGATTGAACACCCAAGGCGGGTGGCGCTGACCATTGTCGGCAGCCGCTCGCATAAAACAGCCGAACTGCAAGCCTATGTCGAGGAAAAACGCAAAGCCGTCGGTGATGTGGAGTTCATCTCGGCGGGCAGTTCGCTCAAAATTTGTCTGGTGGCAGAGGGTCGCGCAGATATATACCCCCGCTTGGGTCCCACTATGGAATGGGATACGGCCGCAGGGCAGGCCATCGCGGAGGCTGCCGGTGCGACCGTCTGCGAATACGGTACTTTAAATCCGCTGATGTATAACAAAGAAGACCTGCACAATCCCTGGTTTATTGTACAAAGGTAAAAACATTTAAACTTGGGTTTCGAATTTAGGCCTGCGACGAGCTCAGCCGAGTCGGTTTCGTGCTTCGGATTTAACGCGGGCTCATCAATGAAATCCACTAACGCTCAACATTAACCAAAACCGTTTTCCCGGTTGAAATATGTCTGACGACAAAATAACGCTGCCGGTGACGGGTATGACCTGCACCAACTGTGCCATGAACATCGAGCGCACGCTTAAAAAACTGAGCGGCGTGTCCGATGCCCGGGTGAACTTTGCCGCTGAACAGGCGTCCGTCTCATTTGATCCGCAGCAATTGCAGGTCCAGGATGTTATTTCGCAGATTAAAGGATCGGGATTTTCGGTTCCCACCCAGACCGTGGAGCTTGCGGTAACCGGCATGACCTGTGCCAACTGTGCCGCCAACATAGAAAGCGCGCTCAATAAAAAGGTTTCAGGGGTTGTTAAGGCCAGTGCCAATTTTGCCAGTGAGCATGCCGTCGTAGAATACATTCCGGGCCTTGTCGATCTTCAGCAAATAATCTCTGCCATTGAAGCCGCCGGTTACGGTGTTATTGCCCCCGAGGACACCGCAGACGAAGAGGATGCCGAACAAATTGCGCGGCAGGCAGAGATCCGGGATCAAACCCGCAAATTTATCGTCGGTGTCATTTTTGCCCTGCCATTGTTCGTTTTGAGCATGGCCAGAGATTTCAGTCTGATCGGCACCTGGAGCCATGCAGCCTGGGTCAACTGGTTTTTCTGGGCGCTGGCCACGCCGGTTCAATTCTATACCGGCTGGGATTATTATATCAACGGATTCAAGAGCCTTAAAAATAAGAGCGCCAATATGGATGTTCTGGTCGCCATGGGCTCTTCGGTGGCTTACTTTTATTCGCTGGCCCTGCTCTTTTTTCCGGTCCTGGGTCAACACGTCTATTTTGAAACCTCGGCGGTGATCATTACCCTGATCAAATTGGGTAAAATGCTGGAGTCCCGAACCAAAGGTCGCACCGGCGGAGCCATTCGCAAATTGATCGGCCTGCGCCCTAAAACCGCCACGATTATTGAAAACGATGCTGAAAAAGAGATCCCGATTGCCCGCGTGCAGCTGGAAGATGCGGTGCTGGTGCGCCCGGGCGAGCGCATACCGGTAGACGGAATCGTTCTCGAAGGCGCCTCCTCGGTGGATGAATCCATGCTGAGCGGTGAGCCGCTGCCCGTTGATAAAAAACCCGGCGATAAAGTCGTCGGCGGCACCATCAACGGCGAAGGCCTGCTAAAATTCAGGGCGGCGGCGGTGGGCAAAGATACAGTCCTGGCCCAGATCATCCGGCTGGTTCAGGAGGCCCAGGGCAGCAAGGCCCCCATTCAGGCCCTGGCCGATAAGGTGGCTGCAATTTTCGTCCCG
>JASFGN010000236.1:0-5742 GCA_050123735.1 Desulfobacterales bacterium
CTTTTCCTCCTTTACCTGCAACACTAAACCGTTCAATGGCACCATCTGTCAGACAGCTGCCCGTTTATACCGCATATCATAAATAGTTCCGAGTCAACGACCACCCGCACAGCGGGTGGCTTGGATTTTAGCGCCAAAAGCGGTAAAATACGGGCACGCAGGGCCCCGATCGTTGCGGGTGAAACCGGGTGCAAAGCATCCGGTTTGGAAACCCAATCAAAGGATGGCGGCATAAGCGCTTGTAGCAAAAAAACCTTCCGCAAACGGAACGTTTTTTTGCCAATCGCTATACGAGGGGCTCCGACTTTAGTTTCCTCTTAACATAGACAAAAGCAAACGTCCACTCAAACCGCATTATACCACCACGGGGAAGCGCCTTGATCGGATTACCCTTCTTTTTGAATGGCGCCGATAACAGCCCGCATGAAGGCCGGCAGATCATCCGGCGTTCGACTGGTGATTAAATTACCATCGACAACTACCTCCTGATCGACCCATTCCGCTCCGGCATGCACCAGATCGTCTTTGATCGCAAAAAAAGAGGTTACGGTTTTGCCCGCTAATATTTTGGCTGACGCCAGCATCCAGCCCGCATGGCAGATGGCGGCAACCACTTTGCCGCTCGTGAACAGATCCCTGACCAGTTGCACCATCTGGGGATATCGTCGCATAATGTCCGGGGCATAACCGCCAGGAATCACAATGGCATCAAAATCAGCTGATGTTACCTGATCGATGCTCGCATCCACCTTAACTTCGGTGCCCGGCTTTCCCGTATAGGTTTCGGCACTACCCGACCCCACGACGACGACCTGGGCACCGGCTTCTTTCAAGCGGTAATATGGATACCAAAACTCAAAGGTATTAAACAAAGATTCAACTGGAATGACCACTTTTTTCCCCTGGAGCTCCATTTTTTCCTCCTTTGTATTCGATATTATATCAGTAGTATTTATCGATTAGTTAAACTTAAATATTAATAATTCGGAATTTATGTATACATAATGGAATCAATGTATCCCATATAATTGATTCAAATATAGGCATGATTCCAGGCATGTCCATGGATAGACATCGTTGCCATTGCACCGACATTTATTTAAACGAACATATGCAAAAACCAACTTATAGTGCTGATATCTCATCAGATATACTACCCAATGTGTTTTCACGTGAAACGCGATCAACATGGAGCATGGATTTGCAAGGTATGCGGCAATATCATTTTTAACTGGCTTTCAGTTTCAATATAGGGTACCCATTTGGGGCACCGATGATACGCATAACCGACACATTGTTTATCGATGAATCCGACATTCAGTTGGATTTTGTGCGTTCATCCGGACCGGGCGGCCAAAACGTGAACAAAGTGTCCACTGCCGTGATGTTGCGTTTCAATGTTAAGCAATCAGATACGCTGCCCGAGGACATTCGGGATCGCCTGCAATACATTGCCGGCAAAAAAATGACCGAAGAGGGGATCCTGATCATTAAGGCGAATCGTTACAGGAGCCAGGCCAAAAACCGCAAGGACGCCATTGAGAGACTGGTTGCGCTGATCCGCCAGGCAACTGTCAAGCCCAAAGCCCGGCGCAAAACCAGACCATCCCGCGCCGCCAAAGAACGTCGCTTATCTGCTAAAAGAAAGCTCAGCGAAATCAAACGTCGCCGCCGCAGGGTCAATGCCTCCGAGGATTCCTGAAATATGGCAACAAACCTTGATCGCATCAATGCGGTCAGCAAAGTGGTTGTGTTAGATCCGAGATCCCAAAATGGTCATCACATTAGATCCTGCTGATGCATATTTGATCGGCGTGATTTCCGACACCCACGGTCACCTGCCGTCCGGTGTAGCGAAAGCCTTTCAGAAAGTTGACCTTATTATCCATGCCGGTGACATCGGCGATGAAAAGGTTTTGGCCAAACTGGAAAAGATAGCGCCGGTTTTGGCCGTGCGGGGCAATATGGATTATGGAAACTGGGCCAGCCAGTTGGCGACAACTGAAATCCTTCAGATCGGCCCTGTGGCGCTGGCTGTGACCCACATCGCCGGCTGCCTGAATGAAGATCCGCAAAAAGCCGGTTTTAAAGCTGTCATCAGCGGTCACACCCATCGCCCGGATGTCTATAAAAAAAACGGGATCACCTTTATCAACCCCGGAAGCGCGTCATATCCCAAATTCGGTCAACCGGGTTCGGCCGCCGTCATTCACATCAAAGGCGCCGACCTGAGCGTAGAATTTATCCGCCTTAAGGGCTAAAACCATCTGAAAGGAGACTCTTGCAATGGGGGGATTGTTTGGTTGTGTGTCCCAAAATGACTGTTTGAGTGATCTATTTTACGGTACCGATTATCATTCCCACCTGGGTACCAGACGCGGCGGACTGGCAGTTTTGAATTCGAAAGATTTCTCGCGATCGATCCATAACATCGAAAATGATTATTTCAGGTCTAAATTCGAGTCCGATTTACCGCAACTGCATGGACACCAGGGTGTTGGCGTCATTAGCGATCATGACCCGCAACCCCTGATCATCGGCTCCCATCTGGGAACCTTTGCAATTGTGACGGTCAGCAAAATTAACAACATCGAGACGCTGGCCGCCAAGGCTTTTCAGAGTAAACGGCATTTTTCAGAAATGAGCGGTGGCGAAACCAGTCCAACCGAACTGGTGGCCATGTTGGTCAGCGAGGCCGAATCCTTCGAAGACGGGATCCAGCATGCCCAACAAGCCATCAAAGGCTCCTGCTCGATGCTTTTGCTCACCGAAGACGGCATTTATGCAGCGCGCGATAAATTAGGGCGCACTCCCGTAGTGATCGGCAAAAAGGAGGGGGCGTATGCAGCGGCATCGGAATCCTGTGCCTTTCCGAACCTGGGCTATGAGCTGGAAAAAAATCTGGGGCCCGGTGAAATCGCCTTGATAACGGCCGAGGGTATCGAGCAAAGAAAACCACCCCAAGACCAGATGCAGATCTGCGCTTTTTTATGGGTTTACTATGGGTATCCGGCGACCAGCTACGAGGGCATCAATGTGGAAGCCACCCGTAACCGTTGCGGCAGGCTCCTGGCCCAAAATGATAGCGTTGATGTCGACTTTGTCGCCGGTATCCCGGATTCCGGCATCGGGCACGCCATCGGGTATGCCCACGAAAAAAATATCCCATATGTCAGACCTTTTGTTAAGTACACACCGACCTGGCCACGCAGCTTTATGCCCCAGAATCAGAGCATCCGGGATCTGGTAGCCAAAATGAAACTGATCCCCATAAAAGAGCTGATCGAAGGCCGCAGAATCCTTTTTTGCGAGGACTCGATCGTGCGCGGCACCCAGCTGCAGGATACCATTCAAATTTTATACGAGTACGGCGCCAAAGAAGTCCATATGCGACCGGCCTGCCCTACCCTCATTTATCCTTGTGATTTTTTAAACTTTTCAACGTCACGCTCAACGCTGGATTTGGCCGGCCGCAAAGCCATCGCCGAACTGGAAGGCACCGAGGATAAACATTTAGCCCAATTTGCCACAGCCGGATCGGAAAAAAACCTGGCAATGGTCGATCGAATCAGACAGCGACTGAAACTGACCTCCCTGCAGTACCAGAAACTGGAAGACCTCGTTGCCGCCATCGGCATGCCCAAGGAAAAACTGTGCACGCATTGCTGGGACGCCAGCAGTTATTTTTAGTTAGCTGCGGATCAAATGATCAAAATAAGAAGATAAATGCTTCAACATGATTGAATTGAGGCAGAGAATGCACACATAATTTTGACTTCCCTGTCAAATTTGATATAATTTTTTTACATTAAGACACTCGCATCAGCGGTTCTGCTCTATCCGTTAAATGGGAGTTGCTGTTTTCTTTTTTACCAACAAGTCTCTAAAAATTCATTTTGAGGGAGGGTGACAAAAGTGACAGCAGATAAAGCATTGACGGAACATGCCGAAAAAAGGGGATATGAACGCTATAATTGTGAAGCCCCCATCAAATGGTCCTATTTTAACCAGAACAGATTCTTCGATGCCAAAATTCTAAATTTTAGCAGAAACGGCCTTTATTTTGAAACGTCCTATGAGATAGGACCGAAAGCGACTATTTTCATTCGGTTGCAAACTCTTGTTACGAAAAATGCGAGTATAACCGAAAAAGAGTATTTAAGAACCGTGTCTATTGGCGAAGTCAGATGGTGCCATGAAATATCCAAGGATGATATAAACTATTATGCGGTTGGCGTCAGACATTCTGATGTGAAATAGCGGGCGCTTTCATTTTCATGCCGGCAAAACTCCCTGCCATGTGACACGCGTTTTCTATCCATTGCAGAACCTTTTTCCAGCCTATTTGTAACCAGATGTTTATCAAATACATATGACATCGATAAGATATCTACATCAGAATGGGCAAGCGCGGTCCACTTTCTAATAGAGATTTTTTATGATGATAAGCGATCGCTGCGAATCCGTCGAAGGCAGTTGGTATTTTTCAATTCCAAGAGAAAAGCGCTCGCCCAAAATCTCAGCACACAACGTATCTAATTCGGTCTGATCGATCGCCCCTTTCATTCCTATGATCTTTCCTCGCTTTGCCAGCAGCGGCAGGGCGGTGTTCACAAAAGAAGTTAAATCAGACAGCGCTCGGCTGATGATGACATCAAAAGTACTTGTAAGTTCTGGATGATGTCCAAGGTTTTCAGCGCGGATGTGAAGGGCTTCACTTTGATCAAGGCCTAGTGACCGGATCACATGCTTTAAGAAATTGACCTTTTTGCGGGTGCCATCGATCAGCAGCAGGGACAGGGACGGATTGAAGATCTTGAGCGGTATTCCCGGAAAACCCGCTCCGGAGCCGATATCGAGTAAGCGGACCCTGTCGGGAACGAATCGGGCAGGTGCCAGCGAGTCCAAAAAATGCCTTATGGCGATATCGCGGGAATCAGTGATGGCGGTCAGATTTATTTTACGGTTCCAGTGGAGCAATTCGGCAGCATGGGCGGCAAACGCAGCGCTGATGCGCTCATCGATTGCGATGCCCAGCTGTTGGGCGCCGTCGATGATAAAATTTTGCCACTCGCGGGAACCAATTTCCATCAATTAATACAAACCCGTCGCACCTCAGCCATGTCGGTGTAACCTTTAAAAACTTTCATGATGCCATCCTGCCGCAGTGTGGACATGCCTTCCTTCATGGCCTGGGCAAACAGCATTTCGGTGCTGGCCTGCTTTTTGATCATCAGTTTAATTTTGGGTGTGCCTTCCATGAGTTCGTGGATACCCATCCGGCCGCGGTAACCGGTGTTGGAGCAGGCATCACAGCCGGCAGGCCGGTAGAGGGTTGTGTCCGGGTCGTATTCAATGCCGGTTTGCGCCCAAAATTTTTCGCCGTAATCCACGTAGATCATCTCAAATTCATCTTTGGTCAACGGATATTCTTCCATACATTCTTTGCACAACCGGCGCGTCAGCCGCTGGGCCAGCACTCCCAGAAAGGCGTCTGAAAAATTGAGGGGATTGAGCCCCATATCCAGCAGGCGGGTGATGGTTTCCGGTGCACTGTTGGTGTGCAGGGTCGAAAAAACCAGGTGGCCGGTCAAAGAAGCCTCTATGCCGATGGAGGCCGTCTCCTCATCTCGCATTTCCCCGATCATGATGACGTCCGGATCGGCCCGGAGGAAGGCTCGCATCACCCGCGCAAAATCCAGCCCGATTTTGGGCTTGACCTCTACCTGACGCAGTCCGCCC
>JASFGN010000237.1:0-5720 GCA_050123735.1 Desulfobacterales bacterium
CTGGCGCTGGGTATCAGCGGTTCTTTTCAGCACCTGGGTGGAGTCAAGGGCAATCCCTACATTGTTGCGGTCAATAAAAATCCCAAAGCACCCATCTTTCAGGTCGCAGACGTCGGGGTTGTCGATGACCTTCTTGATTTCGTGCCGGTGCTCACTGAAAAAATCCAAGAAGGGAAATAATCAGCCGTCGAAAATCAGGTTATTTCTTGAGAACAAAAAAATAAGCATGAGACCTCAAGGAAGCCGTGCATCTGGAAAAATGGAATGATGGAATATTGGAATGTTGATTTATCATTGACGTTTTGAATTCATTGACGATACCGTCTCCCTGCTCAGTAGAATTTTGCCCGTAAACCATCACCCCATTATCACAGAATCCATCATTCCATTATTCCGATATTCCGACATTCCTGTTTGGGGCAAATACTGAAGTCTCACACCTGCTTTTTAGTACATATAGTCATGTTCTGGTAAATTGTTGATTTTTTCTTCCGCGGAAGGGCGTGACCATGAAAAAAGGGGCTACCTTTAAGACAATCCGGGTGTCTGTCGTCATCCTGGTTGCGATTATCATTGCAGTCGTTCTGGTCATCCTGCGGCCCAAAGCCGAACGCCGCGTCGTGGTAGACAAGGGCCGGCTGGTTGAAGTATTTGCCGCCCGGGCCGAAAACGTACAGATGGTTATCGAGGCCTATGGTACGGTTAAACCGCGTGAAGAACTGCTGCTGGTGGCCGAGGTTCGGGGCCAAATTGTCGCCACGGACCCGCTCTTTGAAGAAGGAAATTTTATCACCCGCGGAACCCGGCTGATCCAGATCGATCCACGTACTTACGAACTTGACGTTCAACGGGCCAGAGTACAGATTAAACAGGCTCAGGCAGAGATCAAACGTCTTGAACAGGAGGTTTTAAACCTGCAGGCGCGCATTAAAATTGCAGAGTCTGACGTGTCACTGGCTAAAAATGAATATTTCAGATTGAAAAAATTGATCGATCGAAAAGTTATCGCCCAATCCACCCTGGATAAAACCGAACAGCAATATCTGGCGAGCCAGGAGCGGTTGCAGGCCCTCGAAAACCAGCTGTCCCTGACGGGTCCCCAAAAAGAGCAGCTCCTGGCCCAGCGGGATATGGCCCGAGTGATGTTTGAGACCGCCAAGCTGGATCTTGAAAGAGCCTCTATTCATGCGCCTTTTGACGGTTGGGTTCTGGCAAAAACGATTGAAGTCGGACAGCATGTCACCATTGGGCAGAGTATGGGTAAAATTTACAGCAGCGGCGAATTAGAAATCGAGGTGCGTATTCCGGTCAAGGATTTCAAATGGCTGCCGGCGGATATGAACGGGGGTGCCCGCATTGAGGCGGACGTTATCTTCGAAAGTCAAGGTGCGCAGATGGTCTGGAATGGGCGGGTTGCGCGGGTCAAAGCCGAGATGGATGACAAAACGCGCACATTGCCGGTGATCATCGAAGTTGATGCTTTATCCGACTCCGGCGAAAACAGCAATGTTTTACGCCTGCGGCCGGGCATGTTCGTAACCGCCAGCATTAAGGGCAAAGAGGTAAGCCAGGCCTTTGTCCTCCCGCGGCACCTCGTTTACCCGGAAGATCGGGTCTATACAGTTGAGGGCGATCGTCTCAAAATAAAGTCCGTTGATATATTGCGGGTGTTTAAGGATTCCGTCATCGTCAGTCAGGGGCTCTCGGACGGCGAGCGCATCATCAAAACGCCACTGTCGGATGTTACAGATGGTATGATGGTTCGTGTTAAGTAACAGAGGCCAGAGGGCAGAGGACAGAAGACAGAGGATAGATGAGCATTCAGAGCGTAAAGGATCTCAAAGTTTACCGGCTCGCATTTGAGCTGGCAATGAAAGTATTTGAACTTACCAAAAAATTTCCTAAGGAAGAAAAATATTCGTTGACGGATCAAATTAGAAGATCATCTCGATCTGTGCCACTAAACATTCGAGAAGGATATGCAAAAAGAAGATATGAAAATTTATTTATAAGGCACTTAAATGATGCAATGGGTTCATCTGAAGAGACCAGGGGCTGGTTAGATTTTGCGCTTGGTTGCGGCTATATCGATCAAGACGAACGTGACGGCTTGGATAAAAAATATGATGAAGTCAATGCAATGTTATACAGTTTAATGAATCGTTGGGAGTCACTGTAGCACAGAGGACAGATGGCAGAAGACAGATACAGAAACAAGAATTGGAAAACGAAGGACTGCCTTCTGACTTTCAATCCTTGATTTCTGATATCTATCCTCTGACTTCTGACCTCTGACCTCTGAAAAAAATGAAAAAACTGGGTGAGTGGTCGATCAAAAATCACGTGACCGTTAATCTGATCATGGTCTTCATCATTGTGGCCGGACTGTTGACGGTATTGAAGATGCGCCGGGAGATCTTTCCGCAGTTTGCGCTGGATATGATTGTGGTCAGCGTGGACTACCCGGGATCCAGCCCGGAAGAGGTCGAAGAGGGGATCTGCATCAAAGTTGAAGAGCAGATTGAAGGCATCGAGGGAATTGACCGCATCATATCCACCGCCCGCGAAGGAAACGGGGAAGTCCTGGTGGAGCTCAAGTCCGGCAGGGATGTTTCGAAAGTGCTGGATGAGATTAAAGCCGAAGTGGATCGTATCGATACCTTCCCGGCCGAAGCCGAGGAGCCGCTGGTGCTTGAGATCATCGAGCGCGACCCGACCATTTACATTGCCGCCTTTGGCGATGTGCCTGAAAGACACCTGCGGCAGGCAGCTGAAAAAATTCGTGACGACCTGCTAGATGCGCGTATCGTTTCGCAGATAGAATCAAATACCGAGCGGGGTTTTTTGTCCGCCCTCAGATTCAAACAGCCCGAAGTCATCACCCAGATCGAGCTTGTGGGCGTGCGGGATTATGAGATTGCGGTTGAAGTATCCGAAGACAATCTGCGCCGTTACGGGCTTACCTTTGCCCAGGTGGTCAGCGCCGTGCAGGCCGGCAGTATTGATCTGCCGGGCGGAAGGATAAAGACCGACCAGGGCGAGATTCTGGTCAGGTCCAAGGGGCAACTTTATGTCGGCGAGGAATTTGAAGCCATCCCGTTGATTACCCTGGCAGATGGAACCGTGGTGCGGCTTGGCCAGGTGGCTACCGTAATCGACGGATTTGCGGATCTGGACATCAAAGCCCGCTTTAACGGCAAGCCGGCCGCGGTGGTGCGGATCAGTCGCACCAGCGAGCAGGATATCGTTGAAATTGCCGACATCGCGCGAAAATACGTTGACGCCCACGATTATAAGATGAATTCAGATATCGATCTGGCCATCTGGGGCGACCTGTCGGTTTTGGTGCGCGATCGCATCGATTTGATGCTGCGCAACGGAGCGCAGGGAATTACGCTGGTGTTTATTGCGCTGGCCCTGTTTTTAAACTTCCGGCTGGCTTTCTGGGTGGCCATCGGTATTCCCATCTCTTTTATGGGCGCTTTTTTAGTGCTCAACGCCTTCGGTCAAACCGTTAACATGATTTCGCTGTTTGCTTTCATCATGACCCTGGGTATCCTGGTGGACGATGCCATTATTGTGGGGGAGAATATCTACACCCACTCTAATCGGGGCAAATCACCTCCAGCAGCTGTGATAGACGGCCTCAAGGAGGTCGGCGGTCCGGTCGTCATGGCAGTCTCAACCACGGTTGTCGCCTTTTTGCCGTTGATGTTTATTGCAGGTATCATGGGCAAATTCATCGCGGTGATGCCCATGGCGGTGATTATCATTTTGATTGTATCCCTGGGAGAAGCGCTGATCATCCTTCCCGCGCACCTGCACAATGCCTTACTGCAATCCGAGAAAAAAAAGGTTAAAGACAATTCCTGGCTGGAGCGTTTGCGCAAACGCGTCGAGCGACTGCTGCAAGACACGATTCATCGGGTTTATACGCCAGCCATAAACTACGTGGTCAAGAACCGTTATTTTACCCTTTCCATCGGCATTGGCGTGCTCATCATCAGCCTGGGTATTGTGGCCGGCGGCTATGTGCCCTTTGTCTTCTTTCCCAAAGGCGAAAGCGACTGGCTGATCGCCGAAATCAATTATCCGCTGGGCACCCCCATCAGCTTGACTGAAACAACCATTCAGGATCTTGAGAACAAAGCCTTTGATTTGAATACCGCATTTCCCGAGTTTTCGGAGAAAAACGGTGATCTGGTTCAAAACACGTTTGCCCTGGTGGGGTTGATCCCGCGGCGTGACTGGAAACCCCCGGAATTCGGCAGCCATGTCGGGGAGGTCTGGGTGGAATTGGTATCCTCCGGGCAGCGCCCGGGCCTGTCGACCAATGACATTTTGAACCGCTGGCGCAGTCTGGTCGGCGAATTGCCCGGTGTCGACCGGCTGGCGTTTCTCACGCTGGAAGGGGGACCGGCCGGGAATGCGATCGAAATTCAATTAAGCGGAAAAGATTTTGACCAGCTCAGCCTGGCCGCCGACGAGCTTAAAAAAGAGATCGAAACCTACCCCGGCACATATGATATTTCAGACGATTTTAAACCCGGCAAGCAGGAGAAAAAGCTGCGGGTTAAACCCGGTGCGCGCTCCATCGGGGTGACCATGCGCGGGCTTGCGCGCCAGGTACGCCAGGCCTTTTACGGAGAAGAGGTTCTGCGTATTCAGCGTGGCCGGGAAGATGTCAAGGTGATGGTCCGCTATGCGGACCAGCAGCGCAGCAGCCTTTCCGGGTTCGACGAAATGCGGATCCGGACCGAGGACGGCCGCGAAATTCCCATCGAAGAGGTGGCCGATATCACCCACGGCCGGGCCTACTCGATTATTCATCGGGTGGATCGTAAAAGGACCGTGACGGTGATATCCGATATTGATGAAAACACGGCCAACGCCAGCCAGATTGTGGCCGACCTGAAAGCCGACTTCCTGCCCCGGCTGGCGGAGCGCTATCCGGGGGTATCTTTTGATTTAGAAGGGCAGGCCAAACGCACCGGCGAATCGGTTGACAGCATGCAGTCCGGGTATCTGCTGGCCATGATGGGTATTTTTCTGCTGCTGGCCAGCCAGTTTAGATCCTATATCCAGCCGGCCATCATAATGATTGCGATTCCCTTCGGCCTGATCGGTGCCATTTTCGGTCATCTGGTCATGGGCAAGGAATTTACCATCGTCAGTCTTTTCGGCATTGTGGCGCTCTCCGGAATTGTGGTGAATGACGCCCTGATTTTAATTGATTTTATTAACCGGGCGGTGCGCAGCGGCGTCGATGTTGAAACCGCAGTGGTGCAATCCGGCAAGGCCAGGTTCAGACCTGTTTTGTTAACCTCCATTACCACCATTGCCGGGCTGTTGCCGATTTTACTGGAACGCAGTTTCCAGGCGCAGTTTTTAATCCCTATGGCCATCAGCATCTGTTTCGGCCTGCTGGCGGCCACCGTCCTGACGTTGCTGTATGTGCCCGCGCTTTATCTGATTGTGCGTGATGTTAGAAATGTCCTGATAGCCAGATTCAAGCGTGCTGAATTAGCGCCGCATCCATCTGCAGCCGAAGGTCAGATGGCAGGTGACAGCGAATCGATGATGGAAGATCGAAAATAGCTTCTCGTTTTTATCTAATGAATTTTCTGTCAATCAAGCGCCCATCTCTCATATTCCCGATTTACGCATAGGGATCAGAAGCGAGGTAAATACTGTGGCGACAGTTCATGCATAATAAGTGG
>JASFGN010000238.1:0-5708 GCA_050123735.1 Desulfobacterales bacterium
TCCCATTTTCCAGATTGACCTTGATGTCATCGGATACCACAATGGCGTTATCCACGAACATGCCCAGGGCGATAATCATCGTAGCCAGCGACATGCGTTCCATATCGATGCCCAGCGCATACATCACTAAAATCCCGAAAAGCATTACCAGGGGGATGAACGAGCCCACAATCAGACCGGTCCGCAGCCCCAGCAAGAGCATGACCACCACCAGGACGATGGCCACGCTTTCGACCACATTGAGCACCATGCCGCTGACGGCTTTTTCAATCAGCTCGGGCTGAAAGGTGGCAAAGTCGAGCTTGTAGCCCCAGGGAAGGGCGTCCTCCGTCTCCTTGACTTTTTGCTGCAGGCGCCGGCCGAACTCGACCGCGTCGACCCCTCTGAGGATAAAGACACTTAACACGATGGCCTGATGGCCGTTGTAGTATGCCGGGTTGTGGATCGGCTCCACGTAGGCTTTTCGGATGGTGGCAATATCCCGCAGCGGAATCGAGGCCTGGGTGCCGGAAATCGGGATGAGGACCTCTCCGATCTCCTCGATGGACGTGAACCGGCCCTGGGTTTCTACGATGATTTCCACATCGTATATATTGATCCTGCCGCCGGGCAGCAGAATGTTCTGCTCCCGCAGGCTTTTACCGATATCGGCGGTATCGATTCCCAGCTGCGCAATCCGGGCGCTCGAAAAGTCGAGATAAATGCGCTCCTCCTGCACCCCGGTCAGATCGACTTTCTGGATGCCCTTCATCATGTTGAGGCGCTCTCTGATCTGGCGGGCGGTTTCATGCATTTCCGCCATGCTGAAGCCATCGCTCCACAGCGCGATGGTGGCCACCGATGTGTCGCCGAAAGTATCATCGACCATCGGCCCGATGGTGCCTTCGGGCAGCTCGGGTTTGACATCCGCCATGCGGTTGCGCAGCAGTTTCCACGTCGCCGCTATCTGTTCGGAGGGCACCTCGTCTTTGAGGATCACATGGATCAGGCATTCGCCGAATTTGGAGGTGGAATCCTTGATCTTGTCGATTTCGCCCATACTGCGGATTTTCTCTTCGATCGGCCGGGTAATCAGGCGCTCGACCTGCTCCACCGGCATGCCGGGATATTTTGCGTACACCAGCGCTTCGCGGATCGTAATTAAGGGGTCTTCCAGTTTCGGCAGGCGGATAAACGCAACCATACCGCCGACAATGACCAGCAAAAGAGCCATAATGACGGTTCGCGAATTATTCAGCGCAAATGCAGTGATCCCTTTCATTTTCCAGTCTCCTCCAAGAGCTTGACTTCCATCCCGTCGGATAGAAAACTGACGCCGGCCACGGCAATAATGTCGCCGGCCTCAAGACCTTCGTCGATGATGACTCTTTTTTCCGCGATGCCTCGGGAGCGGACCGGCTTTTTCGTGACCGTCGATGTCTGTGGGTCATACACAAAGGCATACCCCCTGTTCGGCTCCGGGGAGGGCAGCACTGCCTGCATCGGAACCAGGTAGCCGGGCTTGTGGCTTTCATCTTTGATGGTAATATTGGCCTCGGCGGTCATGCCGGGCTTGACTTTTCCACTCTGACCGAAAAGCGCCACTTTAACCGGAAAGGCGTTGGCCTTAACGGCGGCGCCGCCGATGTAGGAAATACGGCCGTTGGCGGTCTCGCCCGGCAGGGTCGGAAAGGTGATGGTTACCGCGTCATCGATGTGTATCTGGTCGACGTTTGTTTCCGGTATGGCCAGCTGGACCTCCATTTGACCTGTGGCATTGATTTCGAGTATTTTCTGCCCGGCCAGCACCTTCTCGTTGGGCTCCACGGACCGCCAGGCGATGACCCCATCATAGGGAGAGGGCAGTTTTGTTTTACGCAGATTGCGTTTGGCCAGATCCAGTTTGGCAACCTGAACGTTGACCGCGCTCAGGGCAGCCTTGTAATTGTATTCAGAGACCTCCACGTACCTTTCTGCCCCCGCGCCCTGTTCGAAAATCCGCTTCTGGCGCTCATATTCGGCCCTTGTCTTGGTCACATTGTCCCTGGCCCTGATCAGTTCGGCCCCGGCCGCATCGACATCCAGCTGAAAGGGCTCCGGATCCAGAACAGCGAGCACCTGCCCTTTTTTGACGCGATCGCCGATATCCACTTCCACAGACTCCACCTGCCCGCCGACCTCAAAACTGAGGCCGGAGGAATCGACCGCAGCGACTTGCCCGGAAAATTTGCGTATCTTCTCGGTGGGCTGTTCACTGACGGTGATCGTCTTGATGGAACGGACCACTTCAACAATTTCAACTTCTTTCTTGCATGCCGCCAGGGCGACGGATATGCCAAGCAGACAGACTGTCCGTATGAACATCTGTTTTGTCATATTAAACCTCCCCCAAAAAATAATCCCTAAGGGTACTAAATTGAATCATTATCATTCCCATCGAATGCGTCGTGCATTTCCCCTACTATAAGACTGGCATTAACGTCAAATAACTTCTGAATCGGTTCAGCTTGTAATTTCTGATCGATAACCGTGTACCGATTTTAAGCTCACCGCCTTGTAGAGCTGGCCCCAGATCTCTTTGAACGTGTATCTTTGAAATGATTCGCTCTTGCCGGCAAAGACATCAGCCATGGCCCTCAAGCCGGGGGCCATCTCTGTTGTGCTGATGGTCATGTGAGGTCTAAAATGAAAGTTTTGGGGGCCGAAGCCAGTATAGCCCGTCATGGGCATCAAAAGAATTATGTATCGCATATCTTCGATTTAATGTAAACTTATTGAAAGTATTCTTTTGGGTTGATTTTTGGGGTCGATCCCATTAATACCATGCGGCCTGTTCAATCTTACCGCTAAAAAAAACCGCTGCGCATTTTCTGAAAGACAACGTGAATGGTTGCGACACTAATTTCTTTCGGGGCTCTTTTTGCATCCGCCCTGTTTTTTTTGATGGGCGGTGGGGTGTTGTTCACCCAGTTGAGTCTGCGAATGACCCAGGAAGGCTTTTCGACCCTGACCATCGGTATGACCCTGGCGTGTTATTTTGTGGGATTGATGTGCGGCTACTTTCTATGCCATCGCTTAATTGAACGGGTCGGACACATCCGGTCCTTTGCAGTATTCGCTGCAACCACCACCATCATCATCATTCTGCACGGGCTGTTTATCTCGGCCATTTTTTGGGCGATTCTCCGATTTTTTAACGGAATTACCGTTTTCGGCCTGTTTATGGTTGTTGAGAGCTGGCTGAACGAATGTAGCCACAGTCAGACCCGGGGGCGCGTTTTTTCCATCTATATGACCTTAACCTACATGGGAATCGGTATCGGGCAGCAATTGCTCAACCTGGGGGATAATGGTGGCCAGCAATTATTCTGGATTGCAGCGCTTCTGTTTTCTTTAAGCCTGATTCCGGTATCCATAACGCAATCGATCCATCCCGAATTGCCCCATCCAACCCGATATACGTTCAAAGCGCTTTTTCAGAAAGTACCCCTCGGGATGCTGGGATGCTTCGCATCCGGCCTGGTCAACAGCGCGTTTTTTTCGATGGCGCCGGTTTTCGGAACAAACATCGGCCTGTCGGTCTTTAAATTGTCATGGTTTATGTCGACAACCGTCATCGGCGGCTTTGCCGTGCAATGGCTTATCGGCATCATCTCCGACCGCTTTGACCGGACCCTTGTGCTGGGTACGATCGCGTGCTTTATCGCGTTGCTCAGTTTAAGTATGGTGGTAAACACCGGGATTTCTTACGCCTGGCTTCTATTTGAAATGGCCATTTTCGGCGGACTGATATTTGCGGTCTACCCGCTGGCCGTCGCCCGGGCAAACGACGTTTTTGCAGGCAAGGAGGCGGTGGCGGTCAGTTCGGCTCTTCTGCTGTGCTACAGCATTGGCGCTATCTTCGGCCCTGTATTGGCCTCCGTCAGCATGACCCTGCTCAACACCCCCTACGGACTATTTGTCTACTGGTCAGTGGTTGCCGGGGTGTTTGCCGTTATGACCGTTTATTTGAGACGTAAGGAGCGAATTGCCATTATTGAGCCGGCGGAGCAGGTCAATTTTGCGCCCATGAGAAACACGTCGTCCGTTGCCATGGTGCTGGATCCCCGCACGGATGCAGCGGAAGATAAAGGCAAGTGAGTCGAAAAGGAAACCGGCCTGTTGGCGCAAAACAAAGGCCGAAATCAGCTGAAGCGGCCGGCTGTTTGTCAAAAGGCACGGGCAGAACAAACTGCCGGGGCAGCGTAAGAGCCATGCGGTCCTTCAACTATGCGGAAACTGTGACCTGCGAGATCCATTCATGCTTCAACCGTATCAATCGCTGCTCTGACGCTCAGATTTATCAGCTTTTGATTCCTTCTTGAAATACAGCCAGATCAGAACGCCGATGAAGACAAACACCCAGACGTTTAGAAGCGTGTCGATGAGGTTTTCTATGGTCATCAGACCTCCTCTGATTTAAGCGCTTTGAGCAGACAAACCACAATCAAGAGCACGATAAAAATAAAAGGCAAAGCGGCCAGGCCGATGATGCTCTTCACGGCGTCGATACTATTCGACAGGATCATCACCAGCCCGAGGGCTCCCAAAATAACGCCCCATATCAGCTTGGTCCCGGTTGGCGGGTTCAGATCTCCGCCGGTGGCAAACATGGACAGCACGAAAGAGGCGCTGACCACACTGGTGACCACAAAAAGAAAAGCTGCCAGAATGGTTGCAAAGCTTGTCAGCTGGCTCAACGGCAGATGCCTTAGTACAAAAAATGTTGTATCATTAATATTCGACTTCAACACATCCAGAATGGGCGCATCAAGCCGCAGCACCCCAAAGAAACCGACGCTGCCGAAAACCCCGAACCAGAAGATGGAAAAAAAGGTCGGCACCAGCATGACGCCCAGGATGTACTCCCGAATGGTGCGCCCTTTTGATATGCGGGCAATAAAAACACCAACGAAAGGAGCCCAGGCAAACCACCAGACCATGAAGGTCAGCGTCCAGGAATGAAACCAGGTGGTAACGTCTTCATCAAAGAAGGTATAGGTTTTAAAACCGTGCGGAATCACCCGGTAAAAATAGTCGCCGATCGATCCGACGATTCCGCTCATCAAAAAGAAAGTCGGGCCGGCCAGCAGCACGAAGATCATCAGCCCGCCTGCGATGGCCATCGCTGTATTGGAAAGCGTTGCCATGCCCTTGCTCAGGTCTACCATCAGGGGCAGAATGTATGCCAGACAGAGCAGCGCAAAAATCGCCACCGCCAGCCAGAGTCCGGAATCAGAAAGACCGAAAAGTGACTCCACCCCGCTTTGAATCTGAAATACCCCCATGGCGATGGATCCGCCGATGCCGATGGCGATTGCATATATGGCCAGCAGGTCACTTAACCAGCCCACTCCCCTTGTCCAGAGGCGCTGACCGAAAACCGCTTTCATCGGGGCGCTCACCAGGTTGGGATAGCCTTTGCGAAAGCTGAAATAGGCCATGACCAGACCCGTGACCGCGTAAATGGCCCAGGCATGCAGCCCCCAGTGAAAATTGGTCACGAAGAGGGCGTGTTCGGCAGCCCGAAAGTCGTCGGTGTAGTTGCGTATGACCTTAAAGTGCGAAAGGGGCTCGGCGGTGCCCCAGAAAAGCAGCCCCACGCCCATCCCGGCTGCAAAAAGCATCGTCAGCCAGCTGACCGTGGAAAACTCGGGCTCGTCATCGTCCCGGCCGAGTTTGATCCTGCC
>JASFGN010000239.1:0-5691 GCA_050123735.1 Desulfobacterales bacterium
CGATGGCCGGCAGGCTCCAGGTGGGCGTATCTTTCGCATTTTGGAACCAGGGCTGCCAGCGCGGATCAATACCATCCGCGCCGCCGCTGTGCCCCGGGTAGGAAACGCACACACCCGTTTTTAAACAGATATGGGCCCATTGCAAGGCGTTGCCAAACTCGTGGGAAAGTTTTCTGAAAGTGGGCGTCATGCGACTCAGGATGGCCAGATCCTCGGTTACGTTTATCGCTTCAACGCCTGAGGCCAGCATAAACACCGGATGATTGAAACTGACCGGATTATCCAGAAACTGGCCATCATGGGTTTTAAGCCGGTATTTGTATGACGGCAATAAATCTTTGGGTGCGGTGCGGGGATCTTCAAAATCAGAGGCAAAATAAACGGGTAAGGGGTCGACAGGCATTTTCATGAAAGACAGCTCGGCTTCAGCTGCCAGAACCTGTAAATAAAACTCCATGGCCGCCTGCGTCCGCTGGATAACCCTGGCCGAATTATCGGCTGTTTGCCGTAATTCCATCCCGACAATTTGGGTCAGGCGCTTGCGGGCATCCTCCGAAATGGTCTGACCTAAACGAAATGTGCCCCGCTGGCTGACGACCGTGACCACAATCAGGGGCGTTAAACTGAACACCAGCAGGATAATAAAAAATTTCCAGCGCAATCTGATTTTAAACATACCCATTCCGTGCTGAAGAATTGCAGTTTTAAGTGGCCCGCCGGCCGGCTGAGGGCTTGCAAAACCATCCCACCCTGGCAACCGACGGAAACGGCAGCCGGTCATTATTGTAAACGGACACGATTTTGAATTGCAATCAAAAACTATGTCAAGTAGTAAAGAACCTCGCCGTTGACAATATTTTTTGACCGCAGCGGCGTATTTTCAGTCTATTTGAAAGCCACATCAAATTGGCGTATAATAAATAGGATAACCTGTTTTTCTGGTTGATATCCATTCAGTACGCTTAACACCAATGCAATCAAATAATATTCGCTTACGATACTCCGTTTCCATGTTAATCGGCACTGTTGCCTTTGGCACCTTCGGCTATTATTGGGTTGAACACATGCCGCTTTTTGAAGCCTTTTACATGACCATCATTACCATTTCCACCGTCGGTTATGCCGAAATTGTGCCTCTGTCGCAGGCAGGACGTGCCCTTACCATTGTTATCATCATTTTAGGCATCACAGTTGTGGCTTACACCATTGGTTTGCTGGTTCGCGCCTTTGTCGAAGGCGAGCTGGCAAAAATAGTGGGGAGAAGAATCGTGCAAAAACAGATTTCGGGTTTGAAGAATCATTTCATCGTCTGCGGCTTCGGCCGCATCGGACGAATTATATGCAGTGAGCTTGCTGCGGATAATATTGATTTTGTCGTCATCGAACAGGATCCGGCAACCAGAGAGGACATCGAAAATCTACGCTACCTTTGTATCGAGATGGATGCCACTTCAGAGGAGGCCTTGCTGGCAGCCGGCATCATGAAAGCCAAGGGAATTGCCACTGCTGTCAATTCCGATGCGAACAATGTATTTATCACCATGACGGCCAAGAGCCTGCGGCCGGATATTTTTGTGCTGGCCAGGGCTTCAGAAGAAAAAAACGAAGACAAACTATTACGTGCCGGTGCCAGCCGGGTTGTGTCACCATATATGATCGGGGCACGACGCATGGCCCAAATGCTCAAAAAGCCAACTGTGGTTGACTTCATCGATATCGCAATGATGGGCAGTCACCTGGGACTGATGATGGAAGAAGCCAAAATCGGCCCAAAATCGAATCTGATCGGTAAAAATCTCGTTGACAGCCATCTCAGAAAAGACTTTGGCGTCATCATTGTGGCCATCAAAAAAATATCCGGAAAGATGATATTTAATCCCATGCCGTCTGAAACCCTTGAAGCTGGAGATGTCATCGTGGTCATCGGTAAACGCGAAGACCTGAAACGTATGAATGCCGTTATGTAAGTTCAGCGCCCCGATCCCTCTGCTACCCCCTATTTCACTCAATATCCAGGTCATGGCGTCAAAATGTCCCAGCTTATCCAATTGCAAATCCTGCAGCTTTTGTTGACACGGGGATGGCAACATGATAGCCGGTAACAGCAAAAAATCGTGACCACCCTGCAAACCGGTTCTAGGCCGGGCTCACCGGGTTTATGATTTTGAGTCTGTTAATTGATAAGGAGGCCTATGCGTCTGTATTTCAAGCGATTTTTTCAGGCGGCCAGACTCGATGTGTCGCTTTACCAGGAAGTCGTGGCGGATCCGCGGCTGCTGAATCAGGCCTGGATCACCGTCTTGCTTTACGCGATGCTGGCCGCCTGGGGAAGCTTCGGCCGGGCAGGAGCGGTCGGCTCCAATATCGGGATGATCAGTGCTCTGATCGGATGGTATATCTGGGCTTTTTCCAGCTATTTCATCGCAACGAGAATGCTTCGTGGAGGGTCAGCCGAACCTCAACGGGCCGAACGCAAAGCGGTCATCCGGTCAATGGGATTTGCCTGTGCCCCGGGAGTGATCCAGATTCTGGGGATTATACCGAGTCTGGGTATAGCGGTTCTGTTGCTGTCTTCTATCTGGATGATGGTTGCCGCAACAATAGCCATTAAAGAGGCATTAAACTTTGAAAGCACGGCTCGCGCCGCCGGGGCCTGTATCATCGGCTGGATCATCGGCGCCGCCGCTCAGGGGTTGCTGCTTGTTGTTTTATTTTCCGTTTTCGGCGTACCCAAAACATGATCCACACCCATTGAATCCAAAATAAATAGCAGCCGCAGACCCGTTTTATGCATCAATAATACCCGAGGAGCGGTGTTTTCGGTAGCCCCCAAGATGAGCAACATGGCGTCTGTCGATCCCTCAAAACTGGTGTTTGAAAGCCAGGCGGTTTCCGCCCAGTTCATCGATCCATCCGGCAAAATCACCGAACGCCGAATTGAAATCCGCACTCACCCCATTACGGGGCGCACCTGCCGCATCTCTTACAGCCGCATTGAAGAAAAAGAACCCGGAACCGAGTCGCTGCCCCCCCCGCCGCCGGACGCAGATCAGACAGATGCATGCCCGTTTTGCCGGCCCCAGATAAACGCCCAAACGCCACGGTTGCATCCCGATCTATCGTCTGCCGGGCGACTGACCCGGGGCGATTCAATTCTGTTTCCCAATCTGTTCCCGTACGGCAGCTATTCGGCTGTCAGCCTATTCGACAATGAACATTTTGTTGAAATCGGCAAAGCCGCGCCGGCGTCGTATGCAAACAGTTTTAGCAACTGCAGCCAGTATCTGGCCCAAATTATACAGCACGATCCACAGGCGGTCTACATGGCCATCACCCAGAACCATCTGCCCTCAGCCGGAGGTTCTTTGATCCATCCGCATTTACAAGTAAATGCCGACCGACTGCCATCCAACTATCAGCGCGTGCTGCTGCATCGTGCCAATGATTTTTTCAGCCACAGCGGCAAGTATCTGTTTGCCAGTTATCTTGACCACGAGATTGCGGATGGTTCCCGTCGAATCGGAACAACGGGGGCATGGGAATGGCTGGCAGCGTTTGCGCCCGAGGGATTCTATGAGATATGGGGCATTCTGCCGCACAAAACCGCGTTTCAGCAGGTCAGCGCATCTGATTGGCAGGACCTGGCCCGCGGAATCATGAAGGTCCAGCGGTTTTATCGCCAGTTATGTCGCAACGGTTACAATCTGGGTATTTTGGCGGTTGAGATGCCTTCCAGCCGACTCGAGCTGCGAATCGTCATCATGGTGCGTTCAAATTACGCCCCCTGGGTTCGAAGCGATCATACCGGTTTTGAGATGATGCTGGGTGATATGACCACTTTTAACGCCCCGGAACAAACAGCCGAACAGGCAAGGGCCTTTTTTTCATATTAGCAGGCGCTCTTCAGGTAAATTACAGCTATGGTTTCAGGTGTCAATGTTCACGTCAGGCTGTGGTTATCAGAGGAC
This sequence comes from Desulfobacterales bacterium, assembly GCA_050123735.1. GTDB lineage: Bacteria > Desulfobacterota > Desulfobacteria > Desulfobacterales > JAHEIW01 > JAHEIW01. The sequence goes on from JASFGN010000239.1 coordinate 3,969, forward strand.
AGAGGTCAGACGACAGAAGACAGAAAAAAACGATATCAAAATGAAGCAACTTATTTGTCTTCTGTTTTCTGTCCTCTGACTTCTGAAAAGGGCGGGCTGGACTATGAGGCGGTTGAGGCTTCCTTGGGAGGCTCAAGTTCCGTCTGGCGCACGATGTATTCGCTGATGCGGTTGCCGTCCATCTCATTAACCGTAATCAGAAAATTGCCCAACGGAATTTCTTCTTTCTCTTGGGGTATTCGTCCGATCTGATTCAATACGTATCCGGAAAATGTGTCATACTCCTTTGAATCCGGAATCTGCATCGGAATCTTCTGGTTGACTTCATCGATTTCAGATTTACCCAGCACCCGCCATTCATCCTTTTTAAGCTTGACGATATGCGGTTCAAATGTATCGGTCTCATCGACAATCTCGCCGACGATCTCTTCAAGCGCATCTTCCAGGGTTATCAGGCCGGAGACCCCCCCGTGCTCATCAACAACGATGGCCATGTGCTGTTTTCGCTGCTTGAATTGTTTGAGCAAACTGTCCAGTTTTTTGTTTTCAGGCACAAAATAGGGTTGGCGCATTATTTTGATCACGTCGGCGGCTTCATCTGATTTCGTCTGGTGTCTGAGGAGATCTTTGACGTTCAAAATACCCACAACATTATCGATATTGCCATCGATGACCGGAATTCGCGTATAACCGGATCGAACGATTTCTTCCAGATTTAACGGTTCCTTGCCTTCAATGACAAACATATCGGCTCTGGGCGTCATAATTTCAGACGCATTGGTATCGTCAAATTCAAAAATATTTTCAATTAACTCTTTCTCTTCTTCTTCGATCCCGCCCTCCTCCTCGACAACTTCCACAAACGTCATCAACTCTTCTTCGGTAACAATCGGCTTTTTATGAATTTTTCCGGTCAGCTTGGGTATGAAATTCAAAAATAAAATTAAGGGCGTTAATATAATTGAAAGCCAATACAGCGGAAAAATGACTAAGCGCGCAATTAAAACGTTGTTACGCGTGGCAATGGTCTTGGGAAAAATTTCACCAAAAATGAGTATGAGAAAAGTCATGATACCGGTGGTAATGCCCACGGCGTGACTCGAAACCAGATTAATCGTAATAGCTGTGGCGATGGCCGAAGCACCCACGTTGACAAAGTTATTGCCAATCAGAATCGTTGACAGAAGCCGATGAGGGTCGTCTTTCATCTTTTTAATCAGCCGATTGGTCGCCCCTTTCTGTTTGGCAAGGTGGATCGCTTTTGCCTTGCTGATGGAAAATAAAGCGGTTTCAGCGGAGGAAAAAAATCCGGAGAGCAAAAGTAGAATTATTAGGATGATAACTTGGTTAGAAAGCATGAATGCTGTTAAACTTCACCTTCGGTTAATGCACCTCTAAAGCACTCTCGCCTCGAATAACGTAAAACAATCAGGCGTAAGCGCATCAATTGATCGCAGGCGGTTTAGGCCATGCTGTAATTTTACTAGAACCTATCTCAAAAATGCGTCTAACGCCAAATAGCTGTGTTACCGACCTCCTCCAAATGCTCACATACCGGCGTGTATGCTGCGCTTTCTTGCTTGTCCCGCCATAGCCCGCTGCTTATCAGCGGGCGACGGCGGATCGGCCGGTGCCTAGCTCTTTGACGCGATCCACTACTTTTGAGATAGGTTCTATGAAGTTGAAATCCAAAATAGAGCAAATCAGAACTTCTGACCTGCTA
>JASFGN010000240.1:0-5671 GCA_050123735.1 Desulfobacterales bacterium
CCGGACAGCAGGTCATTAAAATTGTCAATGAAACCCTGACAGATTTAATGGGCGGCCGCAATGAGCAGCTTAATCTTTCGGGCGGCACACCGGTTGCGATAATGCTGGTCGGCCTCCAGGGCTCCGGCAAAACGACTACGGCCGGCAAGTTATCTGTTTTCTTAAGAAAAAAAGGTCGCAACCCTTATCTGGTGCCGGCAGATGTTTACCGCCCGGCTGCTATCGAGCAGCTCCAGAAGCTGGGTAACCAGCTGGATGTACCGGTTTTCCCGTCGAGTCCGGATCAATCACCGGTTCACATCTGTCAGGAGGCCTTGAGCGCTGCGCAGCAACACGGATGCGATACGCTGCTGCTGGACACCGCCGGGCGTTTGCATATCGATGAGGAACTGATGGCTGAATTGGCGGATATCAAAGCCGCTGTCAAGCCTTCTGATATTTTGCTGGTTGCCGATGCCATGACCGGCCAGGATGCGGTAAATATCGCCAAGGCGTTTAATGAGACCCTGGATATCGGCGGTGTCGTCCTGACCAAAATGGATGGAGATGCCCGCGGCGGCGCGGCGCTTTCGATAAAGTCCATAACCGATAAGCCCGTAAAGTTCATCGGTGTGGGTGAAAAGCTCAGCGATCTGGAAGCATTTCATCCCGATCGCATGGCATCGAGCATTCTGGGCATGGGCGACGTGCTCACGCTGATCGAGAAGGCGCAGGACGTCGTCGATCAAAAGAAAGCTGAAGCCTTAGAAAAAAAGCTCAGAAAAAGTCAGTTCACGCTGGAAGACTTCCGTGACCAGATGGTTCAAATCCGGAAAATGGGCTCTTTTTCTGACCTGTTAAAAATGATCCCGGGCATGGGGCAGATGAAACAGCTCAAGAATCTGCAGGTGGATGAAAAAGAGTTTGTCAGAATTGAGGCGATTATCAATTCCATGACAGCCCAGGAAAGAGCGAATCATCACATTATCAACGGCAGCCGCCGCAAAAGAATTGCAAAAGGCAGCGGTACCCGGGTTCAAGACGTAAACAAACTTTTGAAGAATTACACCCAGATGTTAAAAATGCTGAAAAAATTAAACCAGGGCGGCATGCGCGGAATGGGCCGCGGCATGCTGCCATTTTGAAGGAGAAGTTTGCATGGGCGTTAGAATCAGATTGGCAAGACACGGAGCCAAGAAAAAACCTTTTTACCGGATTGTTGTCGCTGATGGTGAAAGCCCCAGAGACGGCAGATTCCTGGAAAAAGTCGGTACATACGACCCCTTAAAGGAACCGGCTGAAGTCAAGTTAAATTCGGATCGAATCAAATACTGGATCGACAAAGGAGCGATTCCATCACACACGGTAAAAAGCATTTTTAAAAAAGAAGGCATCTTTGCCAAGAATGCATAACAGCGCGCGTAATTGCGGATAGCATCGAATTTAGTCGTTCATCCCCCCTGTTTCTCAACCGGTAACAAAGGAGATGACGCCATGAAGGACCTGATCAGCCATATCGCTCAAGCACTGGTGGATCATCCGGATGAAGTCAGCGTAACAGAGGTTGAGGGGAGCCAGACGTCGGTCATTGAACTGAAAGTGGCCAAAGAGGATCTGGGTAAAGTTATTGGAAAACAGGGCAGGACCGCTCGGGCCATGCGAACGATTTTAAGCGCAGCCTCTGCCAAATTAAAAAAACGCACGGTGCTTGAAATTATTGAATAAGCCGGAGCCCATAAAAGATCGTGTCGTCATCGCGAAGATTGTGGGTGTCCATGGCGTCAAGGGAACCCTCAAGATTCATTCGTATGCGGAGTCGCTGGAAATTTTCCAGCCGGGCACCATAATATCGGTCAGCAGCGCCGACGGCAGAAAAAAAGATTACGAAATCGAATGGATCAAACCGCATTCCCGGGGAGCCCTTTTAGCCCTGGGCAGCATCAGCGACCGTGATCAGGCAATGACTCTGATCGGTGCCGAACTTCAGATCGATAAAGCGGCGCTTCCCGAATTAGAAACAGATGTTTTTTACTGGTATGAGCTGATCGGCCTGCAGGTTTTTACAATAAACGATCGATACCTCGGACGCCTGGAGTCGATTATCGAAACCGGCGCCAACGATGTGTATGTGGTTAAAAAGGATCGCAGAGAAATCTTGATTCCGGCCCTTAAATCAGTTGTGCAGGTAATTGATATCAAAGCCAACTTAATGCGGGTTGATTTGCCCGATGGGCTGGAAGAGGCGTGATCTCGGCTGATTAGCAAAATTTCCGTTGCAATGTTTTTTGCCAAAATGAATGGCTCCAAACGGGCTGATGGAATAATGGAATACTGGAATATTGGGTGAGAAAAAACGAATCAATTCGTATTTCTTCGGTTTCAATTTTCAAACCCATTCTTCCAACATTCCAATATCCCAACATTCCAACCGAATGTAATTTTAGAATGAGATTGTTTGTATTAACCATTTTTCCAGAAATGTTTGCTCCTTTTTGGAGCCACGGTATTATCCGGACGGCAATCGAAAAAGAAAAAATTGTTGCCTCGACCCTGAACATCAGGGATTTTGCTGAAGACAGACACCAGGTAACAGACGATCGGCCCTATGGAGGCGGCAGCGGGATGGTCATGAAACCCGAGCCTCTGGCTGCTGCCATACGGGCTGCTCAACAGCAAGCGCCCTTTGCCCATAAAATCCTGTTGACACCGCAGGGGCGCGTTTTTAACCAGAAAATAGCGCAAGAACTGGCATCGTGTGAAGACCTGGTTCTGGTGTGCGGTCGCTATGAAGGCGTTGATGAGCGCATCAACAGCAAACTGATTGATGATGAAATCTCGATTGGAGATTATGTTCTGACCGGCGGTGAACTGGCGGCCATGGTCATCATCGATGCGGTCACCCGTCAGTTACCCGGCACACTCGGTGGCGAAGACGCTGCCGAAAAAGACTCGTTCGCCGATGGCTTGCTCGAACATGCACACTACACCCGACCCCAAGTCTTTGAGGGTGAAGCGGTACCGGATATTTTACTGTCCGGACATCACGGGGAAATTGAAAACTGGCGGCTGGAATCCGGATTAATGCGCACCTTGATGAAACGTGCTGACCTCCTGCAAAAAAAGGATTTAAGTGAAAAAGAGATTAAAATATTAGAAAAGTGGTCCCGACAGCTTGAAGATATACTAAAATCTTACCACAGAGCGCACAGAGAACTCAAAGCCGACTCAGAAAAAAAGAAGTTAAAGAAAATTCATTAAATTTAGGCATTATTTAGATGCCAGGTTCTCAGAGAGGTTATTTGAAATTATCTCTCTGGGGTCTCTGTGTACTCCGTGGTAAAAAAGATCGACCATGTCCAATCTTTATGCGGCGTTGATTCATTATCCGGTGGTCAACAAAAACGGGCTCACGATTGCATCCGCCTTGACCAACCTGGATTTACACGATATATCCAGAGCCACCAAAACATTCGGCTTGAAGGCATTTTTTGTGGTAACGCCCCTTGAGGATCAGATTGATCTGATTCAAAAGATCATTTCGCATTGGACCAAAGGAATTGGGGCACAATATAACCCCAAAAGACGCAGCGCGTTGGAAATGATTCGCGTCAGCAGCTCATATGCTGATGTTATTGACCGCATCAGCGCTTCAGATGGTATGCAACCGAAAACGATCGCAACCTGCGCGCGCAAGGCCCCGGCCAACATCAGTTATCTGAAGTGCCGCACAATGCTAAAAAACGGCAGGCCATATGTGCTGGCTTTAGGTACCGCCTGGGGTTTAAGCGAAGAATTCATTTCCGCAGCCGATTATGTGCTTGAACCGATTACAGGGAAAACGGATTACAATCATCTTTCGGTACGATCGGCGGCGGCTATTATATTTGATCGGCTGATGGGTCAACAATAAGAAATGTTTTATGGGTTGCATTGGTTGTATTGGTCTTATTCGTTGGATGGTAAATGAGACCTGCCAGCTCTGCCTTGTCAGAGACTGCAGAGCTGTTAACCAATTGACACTATAGTCTAAATTTATATGTGGTTTTTTTGGAGGAACAATGGAAAAGATTAAGCAACTGGAAAAAGAACAAATGCGACTTGACCACCCTGCATTTTGGCCGGGCGATAATGTCAAAGTCCACGTCAAAATAAAAGAAGGTGAAAAAGAACGTATCCAGGTTTTTCAGGGCGTGGTTATCAGTAAACGCAAAGGTGGCACAAATGCGACCTTTACGGTCCGCAAGGTTTCTTACGGTGTTGGCGTAGAGAGAATTTTTCCGCTGCATTCGCCTGCGATCGACAAGATCGAGGTCGTTACCCGGGGCCGTGTCCGACGCGCTAAAATTTACTACCTGCGCAAGCTCAGAGGTAAGGCCGCCAGGATCAAAGAGCGTCGCTAAACCTAATTACAGCCGACAGAAATCAGAGGGCGGAAGACAGATGATTAAGGGACCAGGCAAGAATGCAGATATCAATATTTTTTTGGAAATCTGTTATCGGACAGCCGTCCTCTGTTTTCTGATATTACACATCTGAAGATGGATCTGTGGTTCTTCGAAAAAAAAGCCACTGCAAGGGGTTTTAAAGCAATTGCCGGTATCGACGAGGCCGGTCGGGGTCCCCTGGCCGGTCCTGTTGTTTCAGCGGCCGTGATTTTACCGCCGACTTTTTCGGTCACCGATGTTACCGATTCGAAAAAGCTTTCTGCCAAAAAGAGAGCTTGTCTGTACGATGGGATTTACGCCCAGGCAGTTTCAGTTGGCATCGGTATCGTTGATGCGGCGGAGATTGACCGCATTAATATCCTGCAAGCCTCCTTGCTGGCAATGTCCATTGCAACCCTCAACTTAGATCCCCAGCCTGATTGTCTCCTTGTTGACGGACCCTTTCGAATTTCTTCTCACCTGTCTCAGAAGCCGATTGCCAAGGGCGACACACTCAGTGTTTCAATCGCAGCGGCGTCGATTGTAGCCAAGGTCACACGGGACCGCCTGATGGAGCGGTATCACGAATATTATCCGCAGTTCGGCTTTTATCAGCACAAAGGCTACCCCACCCAAGCGCATAAGGCAGCCATCCGCGAATATGGGTATTGTCCGATTCATCGGAGGACTTTCAAAGGCGTAAAAGAATACCTCTAACACGTTAGTGGTCCGTGGCCTGTTATCCGTTGTTAAAGGATGCAAAATCCGTTTTGAGTCAACGGACAACAAAAAATGATATGAAAAATCGGCGGCAAAAATTTGGTGAACAGGGGGAAGCGCTTGCGGTCAAACGACTTAAAAAGGCCGGCTATAAGATTATTGAAACCAATTATCGCACCCGGTTGGGTGAAATCGATATTATTGCCAAAGACAAAGATACCCTTGTTTTTGTAGAAGTCAAAACCAGAACCTCGATTCATTTCGGAAGCCCGAAATTGGCCATAACGCCTAAAAAACAGAAGAAAATATCCATGGCGGCGTTATATTACCTGAAGACGACCGATCAGAGCTCCGCCAGGGCCCGATTTGATGTGGTCACCATCATTTCAAATCGGGATGCCCCTCAGGTCGAAATCATTAAGAATGCTTTTGATTTAGCCTATGCGTAACGCCAATCACACCCCAAAAAAGGGAATCCTCTATGTTGTCGCCTCACCGATCGGTAACCGGGAAGACATTACCCTCCGGGGCCTCGACATTTTGCAGCG